>JALSGU010000001.1 GCA_026982575.1 Paracoccaceae bacterium
AATTCTGCCTGCCGATACCGCTGGCATTGATTGCGCTGGCAAATGCCTCGCGCCCGGAATCATTGATATTGGCGTCAAAATCGGCGAACCCGGAGAGCGCCACAAAGAAAGCTTTCGCACCGCTGGCCTGTCCGCTGCTGCCGGTGGCGTGACCACAATGGTGACCCGCCCCGACACCACACCCGCCATTGATACCCCTGAAATCCTTGACTTTTTCCGCCGCCGCGCTGCTGAAAAACTGCCGGTAAATGTGTTGCCCATGGCCGCCCTAACCAAAGGCCGCAATGGTGCTGAAATGACCGAGATCAGCTTTTTGCAAGATGCAGGCGCGGTGGCTTTTACCGATGGCGACCGCCCTGTTGCCAACCCGAAGGTCTTGCAACGCGCCCTGACCTATGCAGCAGATTTGAACGCGCTGGTCATCGCGCACCCGCAAGAACCCACGCTTTCACGCGGTGCTTGCGCAACATCAGGCGCGCTTGCCACCAAAATGGGCCTGCCCGGGGTTTCGCCCATGGCCGAGCGCATCCAGCTTGAACGCGACTTGGCGCTGGTTGAAATGACCTTTGGGCGTTACCACGCCGACCAGATCACCACCGCCCATTCATTGCCCGCCCTGCAACGGGCAAAAAAGGCCGGATTACGAGTAACCGCCGGTATTTCCGCGCATCATTTGACCTTAAACCAATTTGATATTGAGGGCTATCGCACCTTTTTCAAGCTCAAACCGCCCCTGCGTTCCGAGGATGACCGTTTGGCGATGGTTCAGGCGGTTGCCGATGGGCTGATCGACATTATTTGTTCAATGCACACCCCCCAAGACGAGGAATCAAAACGTCTGCCGTTTGAGGAAGCCGCGTCTGGCGCTGTTGGCCTCGAAACCTTGCTGCCCGCCTGTTTGCAGCTGGTGCATAGCGGTGATTTAACCCTTTCACAATTGTTTCGCGCCTTGTCCCTGAACCCTGCCAAATTGCTGGGCCTGCCTGCCGGACGGCTTTGTGCTG
>JALSGU010000002.1 GCA_026982575.1 Paracoccaceae bacterium
CAAACGCCGCATCATTGGCGCGTTCGTCAATATAAGCAGCACATTTCCAGTCGCCGCGCGCCATTTTGCCGGGAATATCCAGCAACAGGCCCACATTCAGCCCCGACAGATCAACATCACCGTAATTGCCGCTGTCAATGCGCACACCGGCCCATGCCTGACAGTTGCCCTCGGTCGGGGGGTGATCGCCAAGGCTGATCACACAGGGGCAAAAAACCGTGCAGGAACAATTCAGTATCAATTCTCCCTTGATTTTCCATTCAACCAGATCAACCATGTTATCCTCCTAGACCAGCGCGACAATCGCAGCTGAAAATATCAATATAACGCCCAGAGGCCGCGTAACATAACGGCCTATTTCGGGCAGTTTTTCCAACACCATAAGCAAGGTTGCCAGCCCCATCCACAGCAAATTCATCACCCCGCCAACAAAGCCCAGCAACATCAATGCCCAACAACAGCCCACGCATACCAGCCCCAGCCGTAGGCCCATGTTCAACGGTCCCTTGGCCCAGTATTGCATAAAAAACGTCAAGGGCGCACGGCATTTTGAAAGACAGGCATCCTTCAGGGCCGTAAATTGATACAGCCCCGCCGCAAACAACACCCCTGCGTTCAACCAGCCAACCGATATGCGGTCGCCCATAAGCCAGCCCTGCCCTGCCAGCCACATTTGCAGCAATGCAGCCAATACCGAAAAACCGGCCCAGACCAGCAAGTAACCGGTGATCAACGCACCAAAACCTTTGCCTTGTTGCTTATGGCTTAGATCTGCAAAAACCCGCAGGCTTGGCACAAATGTCGGGGCCATCATCGCAGCCGACATCAACAGCCACATTAAGATTACCCCTGAAAACCCCGCATCTGCGACATCAACCGCGCATATTTCCCCCCAGAATTCCGCGCCGTAAATACGGCTGAAGGCACGTTCCGGTGCGCTGAATGCCATCAGAAACAACATCAGCCATGCAGCCAGTATTCCCCCGTAAAACAACAGCCATT
>JALSGU010000003.1 GCA_026982575.1 Paracoccaceae bacterium
GAATGCACCACGTTGTTGCGGTAAACATCAAACCGGCGGCCCGCGGGGCGGCCTTTTGGGTCGATCAGATCATCGGGAACCGGTTTTTCGACATTTAGCAGGGCAGGGGCAAAATTTGACAGGCTCATGACACGCGCGCCAATGCTGCTGTTGCCCGTGCGGCTTCGGCTTCCAGAATTGGCCAATCGGGGATGTCGTTATCCCATTCCACCAGCGTCGGGCGCGGGCCTGAACGGGCCAAAATCCGGTCAAACAGTTTCCAGACCGGATCAACCACGGGGTTGTCATGGCTGTCTATCAGCAAGGGGTCGCCGTGTTCGTCCATATCCCGGGCATGGCCGCCAAGGTGCAATTCGCCGATATGTTCAACCGGAAACCGGTCTATGTAATCTTCGGGGGAATATTGCTGGTTGGTGGCTGAAACAAATACATTGTTCACGTCCAGCAGCAATCCGCAGCCGGTGCGTGCGACGATCTCGGATAAAAAATCAATCTCGTCCATAGTCGTCGATTTGAACGCCACATAGGCAGACGGGTTTTCCAGCAACATTTGCCGACCCAGATATTCCTGAACTTGATCGATATGGTCAGCGACACGTTTCACGCTGGCGGTATTATAAGGCAGCGGCAACAGATCATTCAAAAATCCGCCCTCATGGGTGGACCATGCCAGATGTTCGGAAAACAAGCCCGGTTGCAGCCAGCCGATCAGGTTTTTCAAACGGGCCAGATGGTCTTTATCCAATGGCATCTCGCCGCCAATTGAAAGACCAACGCCGTGGCACGACACCGGAAATTTTTCGCGCAAATGGCGAAGCTGGGCAATGGGCGGCCCGCCATCAGCCATATAATTCTCTGCATGGATTTCCAGCCATTTTACCGCACCGGAACCCGCCTTGATATCATTAAGGTGCTGGGGCTTATAACCCACGCCTGCAAGGGCGGGGATGCTGCTTTGGGTGGCGTAAGTGTTCATAGGGTTCTTTCAAGGCAAGAGGTCGGGCCTGCCAATGGCAGACCCGGTTTTTATTCGGCCCGACGTTTACGCAGGAATGTCACGTTCCAGTGCTTCCAGTGAACCCATACGCTCGTTGCCCATGGAATCCATGCCCTCGACCTTGGTGGTTTCACAGGTGCCCGCGGGAACCATGGACCAGGCATTGCCTTGGTAATCAACGGTCGATGAACCCGCACAAGTGGTGCCTGGGCCGGCAGCGCATTCGTTTTCGCCAGCCAATGCAATGCCATAGCATTTTTCAGAGGCCTGTGCGGCAACCGTGCCGGTATTTGCAGCAACAGCCGCGGCAACAGATGACGCGATTACAAGGCTTTTTACGATAGTTTTAGACATATTTATTTCCCTTTTTGTGTATATTCAAAACAGTGTCGTTTAAGACACCCCAAGTGCTAAACATTGTTTTAATCAACAGCTATTCACAAGCCGGTGAGATAACGGTTGCTTTATCAATGTTACAATTTTAGCTGATTTCTGGCCAAAAAGCGTTACTTTTGCTTGTCAAAATCCGCACCTCTGTCAAAATCTGAAACAAACGTCGTGGATCCGCTTGGGCGACTCTGCTTGGCTGCTTCTGGTTGTTACATAAAGTAGCCTTTGCCGTTTGTTGATTTTGCCATGCAATGGCCTCGTAATCCCAGTTTGATTCAGGTCAATTCAGGAAAGGAGAATGTGTGCAATTGCACGCTTGTTCGGTTGACCTGCCCAATGGCGGGGGGTAAACCTGTTACGACTCTTACGCGCTGCACTGTTTCTGGCGCAAGACTGTGAAGGATTGCTATCTTGGAAGACCTGCTTCGCGAATATCTCCCTATTCTTATATTCTTTGGTTTGGCTGTGGTTCTGGCCATTATTCTGACATTTTCAGCAGTGGTGGTTGCGGTGCGCAACCCCGACCCTGAAAAGCTGTCGGCCTATGAATGCGGGTTTAACGCATTTGACGACGCGCGGATGAAATTCGACGTGCGGTTTTACCTGGTCGCCATCCTGTTTATCATCTTTGATCTGGAGGTCGCGTTTCTGTTCCCCTGGGCAGTGGCATTTCAGGATATCGGGCTGTTCGGGTTCTGGTCTATGATGGTGTTCCTCGGGGTGCTGGCCATCGGTTTCGCCTATGAGTGGAAAAAAGGAGCCTTGGAATGGTCGTAGCAACAGGCATGAATGCGGCGGGCGCAGATAAAGAAGTCACGACTTCGGTGTTGAATGACCAATTGGCCGACAAGGGTTTTTTGCTGACCACCACCGATGATATCATCAACTGGGCCAGAACCGGCAGCCTGCACTGGATGACATTCGGTTTGGCCTGTTGTGCGGTTGAAATGATCCACACATCCATGCCGCGCTATGATCTGGAGCGGTTCGGCACCGCGCCCCGCGCCAGCCCGCGCCAATCCGATTTGATGATCGTGGCAGGCACGCTGACAAACAAAATGGCACCGGCATTGCGTAAGGTCTATGATCAGATGCCTGAACCTCGCTATGTTATTTCGATGGGGTCTTGTGCCAATGGCGGTGGCTATTACCATTATTCCTATTCCGTTGTGCGCGGCTGCGACCGGATTATTCCGGTGGATGTTTATGTGCCCGGATGCCCCCCCACGGCCGAGGCATTATTATACGGTATTTTGCAGCTCCAGCGGAAAATCCGCCGGACCGGCACGATTGCAAGGTAGAGAAATATGTCAGAAGCGCTTAACGAACTCGGCAATTTGATCGAGACCAGGCAAACCAACGCAGTGCGCCGTTTTGAGGTGGTAAACGGCGAATTGATCGTCTGGATTATTCCCGCCAGCATTCCCGGTTTTGTGGAATTTCTGCGCACCAATGCGTCGTGCCAATTCACGCAGATGATCGACATCACCGCCGTTGATTGCCCTGCGCGTGAAAAACGGTTTGAGCTGGTCTATCATTTCCTGTCGATGGTGTTGAACCAGCGTATCCGCATCAAGGCCGATATTTCCGATGGTGAAAACGCCCCCAGCATTACCGATATCCACCCCTCGGCCAACTGGTTTGAACGTGAAGTATTTGATATGTATGGCATCCGTTTTTCCGGCCATCCGGATTTGCGCCGTTTGTTGACCGATTACGGCTTTACCGGCCACCCCTTGCGCAAGGATTTCCCGACCACGGGTTATGTGGAAATGCGTTATGACGAGGTCGAAAAGCGCTGTGTTTACGAACCCGTATCCTTAACGCAAGAATACCGCCAGTTTGATTTCATGTCTCCTTGGGAGGGGGCAGAATATATCCTGCCCGGTGACGAAAAGGGAGACATCAAATGATGGACGGTTCCAACGGTGACGCCCTGACCGGCAAGCAGAAAATCCGCAATTTCAATATCAATTTCGGCCCCCAACACCCCAGCGCCCACGGGGTGTTGCGCATGGTGCTGGAACTTGACGGCGAAATCGTTGAACGCGCCGACCCCCATGTCGGCTTGTTGCACCGCGGCACTGAAAAATTGATGGAAAGCCGCACCTATCTGCAAAACCTGCCCTATTTTGACCGGCTTGATTATGTGGCCCCGATGAATCAGGAACATGCCTGGTGTCTGGCCATCGAAAAGCTGACAAAAACCGAAATTCCGCGTCGGGCCTCGCTTATTCGGGTGTTGTTCAGCGAAATCGGCCGGATCATGAATCACCTGATGAATGTCGGTTCACAAGCCATGGATGTGGGCGCGCTAACGCCCAACCTTTGGGGGTTTGACCAGCGCGAATCTTTGATGATCTTTTGTGAACGGGCGTGCGGCGCGCGTATGCACGCCAATTATTTCCGCCCGGGCGGTGTGCATCAAGACCTGCCGCAAGCGTTGATTGATGATATCGGGGTCTGGGCTGTCCAGTTTCCGGCAACCCTTGATGATATGGCTAACCTGCTGACTGAAAACCGTATTTTCAAACAACGCAATGTCGATATCGGCATTTTGAAAAAACAGGATGTGCTGGATTATGCCATGACCGGCGTGATGCTGCGATCAGCCGGCATTGCATGGGATTTGCGGCGCAACCAGCCCTATGAATGTTATGATGAATTTGATTTCGAAATTCCGGTTGGCACCAATGGCGATTGTTATGACCGTTATTTAATGCGCATGGCCGAAATGCGCGAAAGCGTTAAAATTATCTTGCAGGCCATTGAAAAGCTGAACGCGTGCAAGGGGCAGGATGTTTTGGCGCGGGGCAAACTGACGCCACCCAAACGCGGCGATATGAAAACCTCGATGGAGGCGCTGATCCACCATTTCAAACTCTATTCCGAGGGATTCCATGTGCCCGAGGGCGAGGTTTACGCGGCGGTAGAAGCCCCCAAAGGCGAATTCGGCGTGTATCTGGTGGCGGATGGCAGCAACCAGCCATATCGGGTGAAAATCCGCGCGCCGGGCTATGCGCATCTGGCGGCAATGGATTTCATGGGCAAAGGCCATCAGCTGGCGGATATCGCGGCGCTGATCGGGTCTATGGATGTGGTGTTCGGGGAAATTGATCGCTGAAGTATTTTGAAAGGGATTTGATTATGAAATATTTGAAAGCTTTTGTTGCAGGCATGTCTGTATTTCTGGTGCAGCCGGTTGCGGCACAAAATGCAGATCCTGCGCGGGTTTCGGAATTTCTTGAAATCATCGCTGATAACGGGTGTTCCATAACTGAATCCCGGGCCGAGAATGTATTTCCGGCAAACGGGTTTGACCGTGCCGAAACCCGCGCGATCGCGGGCCAGTTGATTTCGTCGGGTGTTGTGTCGGTTGCTGCCGGTATATTGGAAATTGTTGATGGCAGTTGCGACGCGTCTGTTTCCGAAACCGGTCTTAGCGCCGAGCAAACGCAATTTATTAAAATTCTGGTCGGCAACGGGTGTGGCATGACCGTGAATGATGCAAGGGTTATTTTCCCCGAAAACAACATGTCGTTTAGAATAGCTGACCAAATTGCGGATGAGCTGATGGACATGGGCATTACCAGCATTGCCGCAGATGGCGACACGCTTGTGATAGCGCCGGAATATTGTGAAGC
>JALSGU010000004.1 GCA_026982575.1 Paracoccaceae bacterium
AATAATTGCAGCATAACCGCCGGTGAATTCAGCACATTGTTGCCGGTTGACGGGCTGGACCAAAACACGGCCTTTGGCCTGATCTCCGAACTCGAAGCGGAAGGGGTCATATCTTTGTCCCCGACCCGCGATGTTGTTACTCTTACTGCAGGGAATTGCCGGTAATGCTACGCCGTTTACACGCTGACCAACCAAAAAGTTTTGCTTTTACGGCTGCCAATCTGGCATGGGCCAAAGGGCAAATCACCAAATACCCCGAGGGCCGTCAGGCCAGCGCGGTTATTCCGCTGTTATGGCGCGCCCAGGAACAGGAAGGCTGGGTAAGCCAGCCAGCGATTGAGGCCGTGGCGAATATGTTGGGTATGGCTGAAATCAGGGTGCTGGAGGTTGCCAGTTTCTATTTCATGTTCCAATTGAAACCGGTTGGTGCCATCGCCCATGTGCAGGTTTGCGGCACCACGTCTTGTATGATTTGCGGCGCCGAAGATTTAATCGGAATTTGCCGCGAAGTGATCGCCGACAAGCCCCATGAAATTTCGCCAGACGGTAATTTCAGCTGGGAAGAGGTTGAGTGTCTTGGCGCCTGTGCCAATGCGCCCATGGCCCAGATAGGCAAGGATTATTACGAGGATCTGACCGCGGATAGTTTCCGCGAGATTCTGGCAGGTTTCGCGCGGGGCGACGTGCCCAGACCCGGCTCGCAAACCGGACGTTTTTCCTGTGAACCGCAAGGTGGCGTAACCACGTTAAAAGATTTTACGGGCGAAGAATATAACGGCTCGGTCGGAATTGCGGTTTCGCTGGGCGATACGGTTAAACGCATTCAGGGCGATGAGGTTCCGGTTCTTATCCGGCCAAAGCCCAAACCGAAAAAAGCGGCCCCCGAACCGGCAGCGGCACCATCGGATGATGACAAGCCGGCATTGTTAAGCGCCCCCCGTGATGGTGGTGCGGATGATTTGAAAAAAATCAGCGGTGTCGGGCCAAAGCTGGAAAAAGAATTAAACAATGCGGGTGTATTCCATTTTGACCAGATCGCAAGCTGGACAGCCAAAGAGGTCGCTTGGGCGGATGAAAACCTTGTCAGTTTCAAGGGGCGCATCACGCGGGATAATTGGGTAAGTCAGGCAAAAAGTCTGGCAAAACAATAAGGGAGAATAAAAATGGGTTTTTTGGAAAATCTTGATAAAAAATGTATGACACGAAATTTTATTATTGTGGCCATTGTTGCAGTGATTATTGCGGTTATTCTGGGCATTTGGCTGTCAATGTTTGCCACCCTGATTGTGTTGTTGCTGTTGTTGTTGGTCGGGTTTTATTTTGCGGCAAGCCTGTGCCGCGCTGCTGCTGAAACGCCACAAGAAATTGCGCCCGAAACACCGGCACCTGTGCAAACACCAGCGCCGGAACCAGCACCCGAACCGGAAGCTGAAGCCACCCCCGAACCCGAACCGGAAGTTCAACCCACACCGGAATCCGAACCCGAAGCAGCGCCAGAACCGGACACGGGCAAACCTGCATTGCTAAGCGAAGCGCGCGACGGTAAGGGCGATGATCTGAAAAAAATCAAAGGCGTCGGGCCAAAGCTGGAAAAAGAACTCAACGCTGCGGGCGTATATCATTTTGACCAGATCGCCGCCTGGAGCAAAGCCGAAGTTGAATGGGCCGACCAGAATTTGGTCAGCTTCAAGGGCCGCGTCAGTCGTGATAACTGGGTTGACCAAGCCAAAGAACTGGCCAAATAACCATGACCAAAGACGCAGAGAAAAACCAACGCAAACAAACCCGGCTGGCATCTTATGTGATGATCGGTTCGGTGGTTTTGCTGATGGCCGGATCATGGCTGGGCGGTGTGCTTGGCCTGCCGGTGCGCTTTGCGTTTTTGATAGATTTTGCCGCTTTGGCGGGGTTTGCCTTTGCAATGATTGTATTGTTCAGGGTTTGGCGTGCGCGCCAAAATAACGGAGAATAAAATGCTTAAAGACCAGGACCGGATCTTTACCAATCTATACGGCATGCATGACCGCTCGTTAAAGGGCGCGCAATCGCGTGGCCATTGGAGCGGCACAGCAGGCTTTAT
>JALSGU010000005.1 GCA_026982575.1 Paracoccaceae bacterium
CACTATCATCGACTTAGTGATCCTAAAACCACCAGCCTAAGTAACCGATATACATCAAGCTCAAACTCCGTTTGAAACCCAAACCATCCGCATATCTCTTCTTATTTCTTAAATACTTTCAAAGAGCTAACCTTGCTTCCAAGGCCCCGTTGGCGAAGTCGTTAGTGACTGTCTCGCTGCCGGTGAAGGGGGTTCTAGGGCCAAGCGCAGAGGTCCGCAACACCTTTTTTCAGTTTTTTGAATATTTCTTCCAAACGTAATTTTATTACAATATATCAGGGGGCAAGCAGGTACTTATTGCGTAGCTTATTGGATTCCTGCCAAAACGCAGCTCTTTAAGCGCAGGCCCATGATTCTCCGGAACACGAAACTCAATCCTGATAATATTACGGCATGCCCTGCGATTCTTTCATGATAAACCCCAAGCTGCATTCTTTGGGCATGCCGGTTTGATTGATGTATCAGGAATGCAGGCAATAGAAACTAGGGTCAAGAGCCACCCCCTGAAATCCGGGTCCGGCCATAACGGTTGATTTAAGGTGGCAAACCATGTCATTGCCTGCACCAAAGCTATACACGCTATTTTTTGGAGAAAATCTTGGTTAATAAAA
This sequence comes from Paracoccaceae bacterium, assembly GCA_026982575.1. Classification (GTDB taxonomy): domain Bacteria; phylum Pseudomonadota; class Alphaproteobacteria; order Rhodobacterales; family Rhodobacteraceae; genus UBA3077. The sequence goes on from JALSGU010000005.1 coordinate 612, forward strand.
TGATTCCCGTCGGGCAGTTCTTTTTCAAATGGCGGAATTTATTGTTTCCGCTGATTGTTATCTGCATCTATATTGCCATCCGCCCAAGCGTTGAGGTGTTTTCGATCCAGGGCATCATTGCCTTGGTGATTATTACGCTTGGCATTTTAATCCGCATGAGCGTAATCGGGTTTTTCAATGTGGTGCGCGACGGAGACAAAAAAACCGCCCATGCCGATGAATTATTTACCCGGGGCATGTTTGGTATCAGCCGCAACACGCTATACCTGGGTAATCTGACTACCTATTTCGGCATTTTTCTTTTGCATGGCGCACCGCTTGCGCTTGTGATCGGGTTCGCGGTTTTTGTGTTTATTTATTATAGCATCATTTTTAGCGAAGAATCGTTTTTGCGGGGTAAATTTGGCGCCGGCTTTGAAACCTACGTTTCAGAAGTGCCGCGCTTATTGCCCAAACTTGGCAATTGGTCCAAGGCCACATCGGGCATGGCATTTAGCTGGAAGCGCGCAATATTTAGTGAATATAATATCATAGGCCAATCCATTTTGATGGTGCTGCTGGTAATTTGGTATAAATCCTACCTTGCCAGCGGCTCAATGGTTTTGCCGCTGACCTCGCTGGTTTTGCTGGCGGGCGGGGTGGTTTTTATGCTGACAATCCGCACCATCAAGCGCCGCTAGACAAATTTCTTGAACAGCTTGGTTTTTTCGAACAATTCTTCCAGTTCGGTCATGCGTTCGTTGGTTTCTTCCCATGTTTCATTTTGAACTGCGGCAATTACTGATTCCAGAATAAACATGGTTACCACCGACGAATCCCACGCCGAGGGCACCTCGATTCGTGAATAAATCGTGTGGCTGGCAAATTTGGCCACAGGGCTGCCCCACTGATCGGTAAACAAAACTATTTCCACGCCGCGCGCTGCTATCATTTTGGCAAAACGCAGCAAATCATGTTCATATCGGCGCACATCAAAAATCACCACCACATCGCCTTGTTTCATGTTCAGCACATAATGGGGCCATGAATTCGAATTACGCTCCACTTGCAAAACATCGCCGCGCATCATTTGCATATGGGTATAAAAATAGCTGGCCAGCGAGTGTGAAATGCGCCCGCCAACCACATGGATAACACGGCTGCGGTCTGCCAGCACTTTGACTATGGCGTCAAAATCATCGGGGTCTTGTTGTTTCAGGGTCTGGCGCAGGTTTTCGATTACCTTTTCGGCAAACTGGTTCAAAATATGGGTATCGGGCGCATTTTCGGCCCAGCGCTCGTGTTTTGAAATCGGGTTGGAAATGGTGGCTTCCAGTTCGCCGCGCAGGGCTTTTTGCAGCTCTGGAAAACCGCCAAAGCCCAGCTTGCGGGCCATGCGCGCCACGGTGGGCGTGGAAACCCCCGAATTTTCGGCCAATGCGGTAATGCTGCCCAGCCCCGAAACCGGATAGTTATCCAGCATGGCATTGGCCAATTGCCGCTCGGCACGGGTTAAACTGTCAAACCGGTTCTGGATGCGCTGTGCGACCGTCAGGTTTTGTTGATCTTGCTTGGTCATTTCGGCCTCGTGCGGTTTTTTAGTGATGTTCATAAAAAGAATCTGAAAAGTTCTTGACGTAACAGGTGGTTCTGAAACAATATCTTCAATGTTGGTTTCATCCCTGAGTTAAGCAAGACAACCCTGAATTTGGCAAGCCTTTTGAACAATGAAATTACAGATGTGCAAAACATGCAGGGCAAAAGCCCTGTTTTACTGGTTTGTGAACATGCATCCAACCATATTCCATCCAGATATAACCGGCTCGGGCTAACAGACAAGGCTGTTCAAAGCCATATCGCATGGGATCCCGGCGCGCTGGATGTGGCGCAACATCTGGTTAAAATGCTGGACGCGGCGCTGGTTGCCCAGAAAATTTCAAGGCTGGTTTATGATTGCAACCGCCCGCCCTCATCCCCCGACGCCATGCGCGCCATCAGCGAGATCTATCGCATTCCGGGCAACGAAAACCTGACTGCCGCTGACATTCAAGCCCGCATTGACACGGTTTATACCCCGTTTCGCACCACGCTCGGCCAGACCATAGAACAGCGTATCACTGACGGGTTTGATCCGGTTATCGTGACCATTCACAGCTTTACCCCCGAATATAACGGTAAACCCCGCGATGTCGAGATTGGCATTCTGCACGATGTTGATTCGCGTCTTGCCGATAAAATGCTGGGGCTTGCGGATCAAAAATACAATATCCAACGCAACGCGCCTTATGGCCCTGACGATGGCGTTACCCATACCTTGCTGGATCAGGCGGTTTCGCGCGGGTTAAAAAATGTCATGATCGAAATTCGCAATGATTTGCTGGAAACCCTGCAAGGGCGGCACGATGTGGTGATATGGCTGGCCGAATTGATCAGTAGCGCCATAATCTCTGAAAAAGAGGTGGCATAATGCCCAGAATAATCATCGCATATGTGCGCTACGTCGAGGCGGTGAATTACCGTGTTGGCCGCATGGCCATGTATCTGATTTTTGTGCTGATGGCGATATTGCTGTTTTCATCGTTTTCCAAAACCTTTTTCAACCCGGCCCAATGGACATTGGAAATGGCGCAATTTGTCATGGTCGCCTATTATCTGCTGGGCGGGCCGTATTCGATGCAGCTTAATTCGCATGTGCGCATGGATCTGGTTTATGGCGGCTGGTCCGACAAAACCAAAGCCTATGTTGATGCGTTTACGATCTTCGGGCTGATCTTTTATCTGGTAATTTTGCTGCATGGCGGCATCGGTTCTACGGCATACTCATTAGGCCAGCCTTATAATGTCGGGCCTTACGAATATTTTGGCCAGCTGGGAAAGGCGTTTTTTACCGGCGGGTTTGATGGGCTGGCCGAGGCCACCGGCCGGTTGGAGCGTTCGGCAACCGCGTGGCGGCCCTATCTTTCGCCGATTAAACTTGTCGCCATAACAGGAATATTCCTGATGCTGCTGCAAGCTATTGCCGTGTTTTTCAAAGACATCGCCAAAATTCGCGGAGTCGCCCTGTAATGAATTTCAGTTTCCCCGAGCTATCCTATGAAATGATCGCATTGCTGATGTTTGCCAGCATGATGCTGATGCTGATCACCGGCCAGCGGGTGTTTGCCGCCATTGGTCTTGTGGCAGCGGTTGCGGCGCTGGCGCTTTGGGGCACCGGCGGGTCTGACATTGCTTTTTCAGCCAGCATGAAGCTGATGAAATGGTATCCGCTGCTGACCTTGCCCTTGTTTATTTATATGGGCTTTGTGCTGTCGGAATCAGGCATTGCTGACGATCTTTATAAAATGTTCCATGTCTGGATGGGGGGCATACAGGGCGGGCTTGCGATTGGCACCATCGGGTTGATGGTGCTGATTTCCGCCATGAACGGGCTGTCGGTGGCGGGTATGGCCATTGGTGCCACCATTGCTTTGCCGGAATTGCTGAAACGCGGTTATGACAAACGCATGATTTCAGGGGTTATTCAGGCCGGATCCAGCCTTGGCATTCTGGTGCCGCCCTCGGTGGTGCTGGTGCTTTATGCGATGATTGCGCGCCAACCGGTTGGTAAACTGTGGCTGGCGGGGGTGTTTCCCGGGCTGATGATGGCCGCGATGTTTATCATCTATATCTATCTCCGTTGCAAAATTAACCCCAGCCTTGGCCCGACCCTGTCAGAACAAGAACGCAACAAATACAGCCGCCGCGAAAAAATCAAATTACTGGGCGCCGGCATCCTGCCGATATTTATCTTTGCGTCAATGATGGTGCCGTTTGTATCGGGCTGGACATCTCTGGTTGAAAGTTCGGCAGTAGGGGCCGCCGTGGCGACCTTGGCCGCCATTTTCAAAGGCCGTTATACCAAACAGGTGTTTGAAAATTCGGTCCGCCAGACCCTGTCGATTTCGGCAATGTTCATGTGGATCATCCTTGCGGCGCTGGCTTTTGGTGCGGTATTTGACGGGGTTGGCGCGGTCAAAGCCATCGAGGCATTTTTTCTGGACAGCCTCGGCCTTGGCCCATGGCAAATTCTGATCCTGATGCAGCTTTCATTCCTGTTGATGGGCACATTTCTGGATGACACCGCCATGCTGGTGATTGTGGCGCCGCTTTATGTGCCGCTTGCCGGGTCGCTCGGGTTTGATCTGATCTGGTATGGCATTCTTTATACCATCACCAGCCAGATCGCCTATATGACCCCGCCCTTTGGCTATAACCTGTTTTTAATGCGGGCCATGGCCCCCCCCGAAATTACCCTGCGCGATATTTATACTTCGGTCATTCCCTTTGTCGGAGTGATGCTGCTCGCGCTTACGCTCATAACCATCTTTCCGGGCATTGCCCTGTGGCTACCGGAATTTGTGTATGGAAAATAGAAGCCGGACCAACCGGACTTGAACAATAACCTTTGGAGGAAGATATGACTAATAGACGTAATTTTCTAAAAACCGCAGGTGTTGCGGGGGTTGCCACATTGGCAGCACCGGCAGTTCATGCGCAATCCATCATCAAATGGCGCTTGCAAACCTATGCCGGCCCCGCATTGGCCGAACATATTGTTAAGCCGTCAATTGACAAATTCAACAAAGTTGCTGCCGGACGTATGGAGATCGAACTGTATACAGCCGATCAGCTGGTTCCCACCGGCGAGCTGTTCCGCGCCATGCAGCGCGGCACCATTGATATGGTGCAATCGGATGATGACAGCATGGCATCCCCGACCGAAGTAACGGTATTTGGCGGCTATTTCCCCTTTGCCAGCCGGTATTCACTGGATGTGCCGGTATTGTTCAACCAATATGGTTTGGGCGAAATCTGGGACGAAGAATATGCCAAAGTTGGCGTCAAATGGCTGTCGGCCGGCGCATGGGATCCGTGCCATTTTGCCACCAAAGACCCGATCCGGTCTCTGGCTGATCTGCAAGGAAAACGGGTATTTACCTTCCCGACAGCCGGTCGGTTTCTGACCCAATTCGGCGTGGTTCCGGTAACACTGCCATGGGAAGACATCGAGGTCGCGGTGCAAACCGGAGAGCTGGACGGCGTCGCATGGTCGGGCATTACCGAGGATTATACGGTTGGCTGGGCTGACGTGACGGATTATTTCCTGACCAACAATATTTCCGGCGCCTGGGCGGGGTCTTTCTTTGCCAATCAGGATCGGTATATGGAATTGCCCGATGATCTGAAATCTCTGCTGGATCTGACCATGGACCATTCCCATTATTATCGCCAATGGTGGTATTGGGGCGGCGAGGCCGACCTGCGGGTCAACGGCACCAAAATGCAGCTAACCTCGGTGCCGGATGATGAATGGCAACAGGTAGAAGACGCCGCATTGGTATTCTGGGATGAAATCGCGGCAGAATCCGAGACCAAAGCCAAGGTTGTGCAGATCTTCAAGGATTATAACGCCGTGATGGCCAAGGCTGGCAAACCTTACCGTTACTAAAGCGTTTCCGGTTTCTGTTGAAACATTATAAGTCTATATTGCGGGCTGGAAACGGCCCGCAATAGCCGATAGCCGGTCTTAAAGGAATACATGGATGCTCAAAAAAATTGGTCTGGTTTTGACGCTCGGGTTTTTGGCGGCCTGTAGCACCGGCGTTGAAACATATAGAACCTATACCATTTATGCGCCGGTTCCCGAACCCCGCAGCCAACCCCATTCAAAAGCCGAAACCAGTTTTGTCATCAACATGTTTGACAAGCTGCAACGCCTGTCTATTGCCGAAAATCGCGAATATTGTGGCTATATCGGGTTAAACCCTGCGGGCAGGTTTGTGGCCACACCGGCAAAACGTGGCAAGCCCGCATCTTGCATCATGCCTGCCGTTCCTGCCAATATCCGCGTTCTGGCCACCTATCACACCCATGCTGCCTATGATAAACGCTATGATAACGAAGTCCCGTCCCATGGTGACCTTGAGGGCGATATTTCGCTGGGCCGCGATGGCTATGTTTCCACGCCTGGCGGTCGGGTCTGGCTGAATATCGGGCTATCGCAACGCACGGTTTTACTGTGCGGGCGCAATTGTGTTTATAGCGACCCGGGTTTTGTAATAGATCCGGAACTTCCGGTTGTGCCACAATTCAGCCTTGCGGCACTGCAAGCACGACAAGAATAACCATACCCCAAACCCCACGAGGATACCCATGTCTGGCAATCTTTCTTTTGATACTTTGAAACAGGCTGTTAAAGCCGGCGAAATCGATACGGTTCTGGTATGTCTGGTTGATATGCAAGGCCGCCTGATGGGTAAACGGTTTCTGGCCGCACATTTTATTGACGGGGCTTATAAAGAAACACATTGTTGCAATTACCTGCTGGCCACCGATCTGGAAATGGCCACGCCGGATGGCTATGCCTCTACCAGCTGGGAATCGGGGTATGGCGATTATGTGATGAAACCCGATATGAACACCATGCGCCGCGTGACATGGCTGGAGGGCACAGCGATGGTGCTGTGCGATGTTTTGGACCATCACAACAACCCCGTGCCCCATTCACCGCGCGCCATGCTGCGCAAACAAATCGACAAGCTGACGGAAATGGGTTTCACCGC
>JALSGU010000006.1 GCA_026982575.1 Paracoccaceae bacterium
TGATCCTGGGGCGTGGTGATGATGGCAATGTCGCGAATGCCCGACAGCATCAGCACCGAAAGCGGATAATAGATCATCGGTTTGTCATAGATCGGCAGCAATTGTTTTGAAATTCCCATGGTCACCGGATACAGCCGCGAACCGGTGCCGCCTGCCAGAATAATGCCTTTTCGTTTGGTCATGATGATGCCTTTAGTTGGGTCAAAACCTTGTCTAATGCCAGCCGCCAGTCGGGTTGTTTTATGCCGAATGCCTGTTCCAGGCTGGCACAGGACAGGCGCGAATTTAAGGGCCGCGCGGCCGGTGTCGGGTATTGTGCTGACGGGATGCCAGTGGTTTTAATTGGTAAATCCGCTTTTTCAAAAATGCATCGGGCAAATTCCAGCCAGCTAACGGATGGTGCGCCGCTAAAATGGTAAACGCCGCTTTTTTCGGGGTGTTTTGCCAGAATTCCGGCCATGACCACCAGCACCGCCGCAATATCCGCAGCCGCAGTCGGGCCGCCGAATTGATCATTTACGATTTTCAATTCCGAATGCTGTTGCGCCAGTTTCAGCATGGTTTTAACAAAATTATTGCCGGTAGCTGAAAAAACCCATGAGGTGCGCAATATCGCATAGGTGCCGCCGGCATTTATCACGCCCACCTCTCCGGCATATTTGGAACGGCCATAGGCGTTTTGCGGTGAAATCGCATCATCGGGCTGCCATGGTTTTTGGCCTGATCCGTCAAACACATAATCGGTGGAAATATGCAAAAACGGCAAGCCCCGCGCCGCGCAGGCCTGCGCCATGGCTTTGGGTGCATCGGCGTTGATTTTTGTAGCAAGCGGTTCTTGTGTTTCAGCCAGATCAACAGCAGTAAAAGCAGCGGCATTGATCACTGCATGGGCGCCGGTTTGTTGAATGATGGCTGCGCAAATATCAGGATTTGTCAGGTCGGCCTGATCACGCCCCAACAGGGCAACGCCAGCATATTGCCCCAATGCAGTGGCGACCTGACCGGTTTTTCCAAATACCAGCAGCTTCATTTGCTTGCCCCCAAACGCTGGCCAACGCCTTTGCGCGCCTGTAAGGGCTGCCACCAATCCGGATTATCCAGATACCAGTTTACGGTTTTTTCCAGCCCCTGTTGCAAGGTTACCGAGGGCCGCCAGCCCAGTTCCTCGCGGATACGGGCAGGGTCAATCGCATAGCGCTGATCATGGCCGGGACGGTCTGCAACAAACGTGATCAGCCGGTCATGGGGCGCGTTTTCAGGGCGTTTTTTATCCATAATACGGCAAATGGTTTTAACAAGATCAAGGTTGCTACTCTCGTTTTCGCCGCCGATATTATAGGTGCGTCCGGTTTTGCCTTTGGCCAGAACATGCAGCAATGCATCGGCGTGATCTTCCACATAAAGCCAGTCACGGATGTTGGAACCGTCCCCGTAAACCGGAATTTCCTGCCCGTTCAGCGCCCGCAATATCACCACCGGAACCAGTTTCTCGGGGAAATGATAGGGCCCGTAATTATTGGAACAATTGGTCAGAATAACCGGCAAGCCATAGGTTTCATGCCATGCGCGCACCAGATGATCCGACGCGGCTTTGGATGCGGCATAAGGCGAATTGGGCGCATATGGGCTGGTTTCGGTGAACAGGCCTGTTGGCCCTAGGCTGCCAAAAACCTCGTCGGTGGAAATATGGTGAAACCGGAAATCATCAGGTTTTCCTATGTTTTGCCAGTGGTTTCGCGCCGCCTCCAGCAGGGTAAAGGTGCCGGTGATATTGGTGTCGATAAAATCGGCTGGCCCGTCGATGGACCGATCAACATGGGATTCCGCGGCCAGATGCATCACCGCATCGGGCTGGTGTTTTTGAAAAATTGCCGCCAGTGCCTGCGGATCACAAATATTGGCTTGTTCAAAGACATAATTTTTGTGGTTTGCTATTTTGGCAACGTTTTGCACACAACCCGCATAGGTAAGCGCATCCAGATTGATAATCCGGTGCCCTGCCGCAATCGCGTGGCGCACCACGGCTGACCCGATAAACCCCATGCCGCCGGTCACCAGAATTTTCATAAGGTCTCCCCGTATACAAAAGGCGATTTTACGTTGCGCAACAACGGCGCTGCTGCGTCTTTGTCAGACAAAACCGCGGCGCCTTCCAACTGCCAGTCAATGGCAATATCTGGGTCGTCAAACCGGATGGCGCCATCGCATTCCGGTGCGTAATAGGCCGAGCATTTATATAAAACCTCCGTGTCGGGTTCGCGGGTGACAAAACCGTGCAAAAACCCTTTGGGAATAAAAAGCTGCTTGCCGTTTTTGGCTGATAATTCTTCGGCCATCCACATGCCATAGGTGGGCGAACCAAGGCGAAAGTCAACCGCGACATCCAGAATGGAACCCCGCACCACCCGCACCAGTTTGTCTTGGGCAAAGGGCGGCGCCTGAAAATGCAAGCCGCGAATGGTGCCGGTTTCAACGGAATGGGAATGGTTGTCTTGCACAAAATCAACCACGCCGATTTGCTCGGTAAATCGCTGGCGATTCCAGGTTTCGCTAAAATACCCGCGCGCATCCGAAAACCGGGCTGGGCACAGGATTTTTACGTCATCAAGGGGGGGAATTGCCATCAAAGATTCCTTTTTTGATGTGTATAACAGCAAACGCATCAAAGTTTTTACTAAAATTTGTTTGGAAATAGCTTAACCGTAAATTGGTTATTAATTGACTAATAAAACCACAGTGAAGCCTGCTATGATTGGGACAGCTGGCAATGCAACGCTTTGTTGCGCCTTGCATTGGCATCAAGGGACATAAAACTGGGAAAATCGAGATACGATTGCTAAACTATACCCGATGATAAGGCGCGCCCGCCAGAATGCTGGCCGCCCGATACAGTTGTTCGCCCAGCATCACCCGCACCAGCATATGCGGCCAGACCATTTTGCCAAGGGACAGCAACATATCCGCATCATTGCGCAGACCGGCATCAATGCCATCGGCCCCGCCAATCACAAATGCCACATGCCCCTGCCCCTGATCCCGCCAACCGGCCAGTTTTTGCGAAAATTCAGGCGAACTTATAACCTTGCCGCGTTCATCCAGCGCCACCAGCACCGCAGCTTTGGGAATGGCGTTGCGCAGCAAAACCGCCTCGCCGCGCGTGCCGGTGTTTTTCTTGTCTTCGACCTCGATCACCGAAACCGGCCCAAAGCCAAGCCCGCGCCCCGTGCGTTCAAACCGGGTCAGGTAATCGTCCAGCAGCTGCCGTTCAGGGCCATTTCGCATCCGCCCGACCACAATCAGGCTCAGCTTCATTTGTCGGCTTTTTCAGGCAATGCGGACCAGAGCTTTTCAAGATCGTAAAATTCCCGCACTTCGGGGCGGAACAGATGCACAACCACATCGCCACAATCCAGCAACACCCAGTCGCCCAGCGTTTTGCCCTCGGATCGGGTCAAGCGGCCGGTGGCCTTTTTGATGCGATCCGCCAGCTTTTCGGCCAAAGCCCCCACATGGCGAGAACTGCGCCCAGAGGCCACGACCATATGATCGGCCATTTCCGATTTTCCGGCCAGCGGAATATCAACGATATCCTCGGCCGCGTCCTCGGCCAGCGAGGCCAGAACCAGCGCCAACAGCGTGTCGCTATCCATATCCGTATTCAGGCTGCTTTCAGCCGCGTCAACAGTTTCCGAAACCACGAAAACCTCCAAATCAAAGATGCGTCAACACCCTGACGCGGGGAATGGCGAAACTAACATGATTCTGCCGCCATCTCAAGAAGTGGCGCAGATATGGGTTTATTGCCCAAAGATCAAGGGAGGCTTTTGAAACGCCTTACCAGCAAATCAAAAAAAGCGTCCGAATCCAGATCACGAATATAGCGGGCATTTGGCGTGCGCCCTGTCACCCCCCACCAATCAACCACCGTCATTCCCATGGTTAATTCCGAGGCGGTTTCGATTTCAATGTTAACATCGCGCCCTGTATATATTTCAGGGGCCAGCAAATAGGCGATCACATTAGGGTCATGTAGCGGCCCGCCCTCGGACCCGTATTTTGCCATATCGAAGCGCTCGAAAAAATCCAGCATCTCAGCGGTAAAACGACCAACCTTGGTGCCCATACCGGCAAAAGCCGCCACACGCGGCCGCGTTGCCAGCGCCTTGTGGGTTACATCCAGCGGCATAACCACCAGATCAATGCCCGCTGCAAATACAATTTTGGCGGCATGTGGATCAACATAAATATTGAATTCCGCGGCCGGCGTGGTGTTGCCGCCTTCAAAACAACCGCCGCCCATCAGCACGATCTGTTTAATGCGCACCGCAATATCCGGCGCCTTGGTCAAAGCCATGGCGATATTGGTTAGCGGGCCAAGAACACACAAGATCACATCATCGGTGCTGCGCAGGGTTTCAATGATAAAATCAACCGCGTGTTGCGGTTGCAGCGGCATTTTTGGTTCCCATAATTCCGGCCCGTTCAGGCCGGTTTTGCCATGCACATATTCCGCGGTAACCAGTTCGCGTTTCATGGGCCGCGCCGCGCCGGCAAATACTTTTATATCAGGGCGCCCTGCCAGCTCACATATAATGCGGGCGTTTTTTTCGGTCAGCGCCAGCGGCACATTTCCCGCCACAGCCGTTATGCCCAACACCTTGATCTCGGGCGCGGCCAAGGCCAGCAAAATTGCCACCGCATCATCTTGCCCGGGGTCGGTATCAATAATTATTTTTTGCATTTTTCCCACTGTCAGTTACCAGATGCCCATCCCGAAAGGGATGTTCGCCAAAGGGGGGTCAATGCCCCCTTTGGCGAAACTTCCGTTACATGCGGACCAGTTTTTCGTAATCTTGGGAAATTTCCCGCGCCAGATCGCCCACCTCGAACATATAATCCCCGATTTGCCCCACAGGGGTTACCTCGGCGGCGGTGCCGGTCAGCCAGCATTGTTCAAAACTTACAAGTTCATCCGCCATGATATGGCGCTCGACCACCTCAATGCCTTTGTCTTTCAGCATGCCGATCACGGTTTGGCGGGTGATGCCGTTCAAAAACGCATCCGGCAGCGGCGTATGCACCACACCGTCGCGCACAAAGAAAATATTGGCCCCTGTCGCCTCGGCCACATAGCCGCGATAATCATACATCATCGCATCGGAACAGCCCTTAGCCTCGGCCGCATGTTTGGACATGGAGCAGATCATATACAGGCCGGATGCTTTGGCAAAACAAGGAATGGTCAACGGATCGGGGCGACGCCATTTTGAAATATCCAGCTTGGCACCTTTGTATTTGGCATCGCCGTAATAATTGCCCCATTCCCACACGGCCACCGCCATGCGCACAGGGTTGGCCGCCGCCGCGACCCCCATATCGGTGCCTGCACCGCGCCAAGCCAGCACCCGCACATAGGCATCTGTCAGGTTGTTGGCCTTTAGCGCCGCGTATTTTGCTGCCTCGATTTCTGCCACGGTATACGGGATCGGCATGTCGATATATTCACCCGATTTCAACAAGCGCTCGGAATGCAGTTCCGATTTGAAAATCTTGCCGTTATAGCAACGTTCACCCTCAAAAACCGAAGACGCGTAATGCATGGCATGGGTCAGAATATGCACATTTGCGTCGCGCCATTGCACCATTTCCCCGTCCAGCCAGATCAGCCCGTCACGATCATCATATCCGTTTGCCATTGCATTCTCCTCATTCACTTTGCAAAAGTTGCGCAATAACCATCAAAAAAGACAGTAAATTACGCTTATCGGCTATTTTGCTATCATTGCCCTATTGGAAAGTCAACAAGGCTGACATAAACTGTGATCAAGCAGGAAAAGGAAAATGATTCAAATGCATAACAGCCCCCTGACCCGAAGCATCCCGCGATCCGAACAGTTATTATTCCTGACCGACGATCAAATCAGAAGCGGCATAGAGATGCTGTTTTTTGCCTATCGGGATTTCACCACCCACCCTGATAAGATTCTTGAAAATTACGATTATGGCCGCGCCCATCACCGCGTTGTGCATTTTGTAAACCGCAAACCGGGCCTGACCGTAAATGAATTGCTCGATATTCTGGGGGTGACCAAACAATCGTTAAACCGGGTGTTACGGCAATTGGTCAATGACGGGTTGATCGACAGCCGCATCGGCAAATCCGATCGTCGCCAGCGTAATTTATTCCTGACCGAAACCGGCACCGCGCTGGAAAAGGAACTGTCGGACGTGCAGCGCAAACGCATGCGCCGCGCCTATTCAGCGGCAGGTCCCGAAGCCGTGCAAGGATTTCGCACCGTGCTGGAGGCCATGATCGAACCGGAACTGGCCAACCGGATGCGCGGATTGCTGCGCGGAGACAGCGAATGAGCATTGACGCAGACGGCGCCCATATTCTGATCATCGACGATGATGAACGCATCCGCGATTTATTGGCGCGCTTTATGGTTAAAAACGGCTATCTGGTATCCAAAGCCCGCGATGCTGCCCATGCGCGGCGGTTGTTGGCGGGGCTGGAATTTGATCTGCTGATCATTGATGTCATGATGCCGGGCGAAGACGGGTTTTCATTAACCCGCGATCTGCGGCTTTCCCTTTCCACCCCGATCATGCTGTTAACCGCGCGTGGCGAGGCCGAAGACCGCATCAAAGGATTAGAGGCCGGTGCCGATGATTACCTGCCAAAACCGTTTGAACCCCAGGAATTACTGTTGCGCGTCAACGCGATTCTGCGCCGTGTGCCCAAAGATATGTCAAAACCCGTGCCGCCGCGCACCTTGCAGATGGGCCAGTTTCGTTATGACATCACCCGTTCCGAGCTGTGGCACGGCGATGAAGCCGTGCGACTGACCTCGACCGAAAATGCGCTGATGCGGGTTTTTGCCGCCACCCCCAATGTTGCCGTATCGCGCCAGCGACTGGTCGAGGAGCTGGGCCAAGGCGATAGCAGTGCCAATGAACGCGCAATCGACGTGCAGATCACAAGGTTGCGCCGCAAAATAGAGGCGGACCCAAAACAGCCCCGTTATTTGCAAACCGTGCGCGGTGCCGGATATTTGCTGGCGCCGGACTAATCCGCGCACCCCTTGAACTGGATCGCTTAGGGGTTAGATTTCAAGAAACAAACATCACAGGAGAATACAATGTCAGGTTTTGCAATCGAAGTAACCCAATCCGGTTC
>JALSGU010000007.1 GCA_026982575.1 Paracoccaceae bacterium
CTTTCAGATCAGGAAAAAACGGCGCGATTTTTTCCAGCGCCGATTCAGCCAGCCGCCGATAAGTGGTGATCTTGCCGCCAAACACATTCAGCATCGGCGCGCCTGCATCGGCCCGAACCGTCAAAACATAATCCCGCGTAGCGGCCGAGGCCGAACTGGCCCCGTCATCATAAAGCGGGCGCACGCCGGAATAAGTCCAGACAATATCGTCTTCCTCAACCGGTTTTTCAAAGTATTCAGAGGCGAATTTACGCAAATAATCCGCCTCGGCTTGGGTGCATTCCGGTTTTGTGTTCAGGTCTGCATGGTCGGCATCTGTGGTGCCGATCAGGGTGAAATCGGTCTCATACGGAATGGCAAAAATGATCCGCCCGTCGCTGCCCTGAAAGAAATAACATTTGTCATGGTCAAACAGTTTTTTGGTAACAATATGGCTGCCGCGCACCAGCCGAACACCGGCAGAATTGTTGATACCTGCGGTATTGCGGATGATGTCTTCGACCCAAGGGCCACCGGCATTGACCAGCATTTTGGCCTTAATAACCGAAACCTCGCCGCTGCGTTGATCCTCCACCGTCAAATGCCAGATGTCATCAACCCGCTCTGCCAAGGTTACTTTGGTTCGGGTCATGATCTTTGCGCCACGGATTTCAGCATCGCGTGCATTCAACACTACCAGCCGCGCATCCTCGATCCAGCAATCGGAGTATTCATAGGCTTTGGTGTATTTTGCCTGCAATGGCTTACCTGCCACATCATCCTGCAATTTCAGGGTTTTGGTGCCCGGTAATATCTTCCGCCCACCCATATTATCATATAAAAACAACCCGAACCGGATCAGCCAGTTTGGCCGTCGCCCGCGCAGCCACGGCATGAATATTCCCAATAATTTTGACGTCGGCGTGCCAGCCTCAAACCGCATATCTTTATGCACCGGCAACACAAACCGCATCGGCCAGCTGATATGGGGCATGGCGCGCAGCAGGGTTTCGCGTTCGTGCAAAGCCTCGCGCACCAGCCGGATTTCGAAATATTCAAGATAGCGCAAACCGCCATGAAACAGCTTGGTTGATGCCGAAGACGTGGCCGAGGCCAGATCGTTCATTTCGGCTAAAACCACCGACAGCCCCCGACCAGAAGCATCGCGCGCAATGCCACAGCCATTGATGCCGCCACCGATTACAAACAGATCATAAGTTTTATTTTCCGGGTCGATGGCGGTCACACATGCCTCTGATTTTCGATATGTTCGTATTATATGCTTTTTTCATTCGCTTTTTGCGGTTTATACGCATTATACGGTGCCTTTGCAGATTTGCCAGTCAAAATCGAACTTTTCTCATGTTCCGCAGAATGTAGCATGAACCTGTTCTTCCGGTTTCGGGGGCAATTCAAATGCGTCGTAATTGGCATGATAATTATACGGCTCTGCCAAAACATCCATCAGTTTTTCAAACTTTGTATAATCACCGGCATTGGCAGATTGAATAACCTCCTCAACGCGATGATTTCGCGGAATATAAACCGGATTGGCAGCTTGCATGGACAAGCCCCGCGTTACCAGATTTTCGCATTGCGCGCGCTTGGTCCATTTTGCCAGCCATGTATCAAAAGACCTTGGATCTTCAAAAAGCGCCCTTGTGTCCGAAGCATCGCCGCTATGCGCTATTCTGGTTAAACTGCTGAACATCAAGGTAAAATCTATTTGGCTTTCAGCCATGATTTTCAGCAGATTTTCTATCAGCGGCTTATCTTCGGGCTGCGGGTTTTTGAACCCGAGTTTCTTGTTGAAAACGGTGTTGAATGCCACGGCGAACGTATCGTCAAACCTGTTTAGCGCGGCTTCAATCTCTGGTATTGCGTCCTCTCCCACCAGCGGCACAAGGGTTTGCGCCAGTTGCGACAGGTTCCACAGCGCAATTTTAGGCTGGTTGGCAAAGGCATATCGGCCATTGCGATCAATGCTGCTGAACACGGTTTCGGGGTGGTAAGCATCCATAAATGCACAGGGGCCGTAATCAATTGTTTCGCCTGCAATCGACATATTATCAGTGTTCATCACCCCGTGGATAAAGCCAACGCCCATCCATTTGGCAACAAGTTTTGCTTGTCTTTCAATTACTTGCGTCAACATCTCGATTGGCCCATCCGCATCGGGGTAATGGCGGTTGATCACATAATCGGTCAGGGTTTCCAGCGCGGCTTTGTCTTGGCGCGCATAATGAAACTGGAACGTGCCGACCCGAATATGGCTGCTGGCAACACGCGCCAGAACTGCGCCGGGGGTGGCTGTTTCACGTTGCACCATGTCGCCGGTGGTCACGGCGGCCAGCGCGCGGGTGGTGGGGATGTTTAGCGCGTGCATGGCCTCGGACACCACATATTCGCGGATTACGGCGGCAATATTGGCGCGCCCGTCGCCGTTGCGCGAAAACATGGTTTGACCGGAAC
This sequence comes from Paracoccaceae bacterium, assembly GCA_026982575.1. Classification (GTDB taxonomy): domain Bacteria; phylum Pseudomonadota; class Alphaproteobacteria; order Rhodobacterales; family Rhodobacteraceae; genus UBA3077. The sequence goes on from JALSGU010000007.1 coordinate 2,452, forward strand.
CTTTGAGTTGCAGATCAAACCGAGTGCCTTTGGGGGTAATGATTTCCCCCAGCAATATCGCGCGACCATCCCCCAGATGCGGGGAAAATCCGCCGAATTGATGGCCGGAATATGCGGTGGCAATGGGGGTGGCACCCTGTGGAATATCATTTCCTGCCAGCATGTTAGGGGTTAGGTCGCCATTTGGAATACCCAGTTCATCTGCCAGTGCCTCATTATATTTCACCATCTTTGGCGCTGCAACTTTTGTGGGCAGTTGCGGGCTGAAAAATTGCGGCGGCAGGCGCGCAAAACTGTTGTCAAACTGGATGGGCATGTCATGGCTTTCGCGGTTTTTGCGTGCCTAGCAGGTTATCGCAGGCTTGTCTTGCGGTATCACCCGGAATTGACTTTGCTTTGAGGCCGATTGCGGGGATATGAAAACCATTCTTGCCAGCCTTTTTGCTCTTGTTTCCTTTACCGCCAGCGCGTCCGAGGTGGCTTTCGAGGTTAACTTTTCGGGGAAATAGCCGGAAGTGGACCTGTCCCATAATAATTTCTTCTGCTGGCTACATATCAATAGACCACCACAAGCCGGGACTATACAGCTAGCCATTGGCGATGATCTGGCTGGCGGCAGCCAATGCCCCATCTCCATGGGGGATGCTTAGCGCCTTTAACCCCGCATCAATGGTTGCCAATGCGCCCAGAACCATGGGCGGGTTCAAATGGCCCATATGCCCGATACGAAATCCGTCTGTATAGGTATCAAGCCCGATCAACAGGCCCAGTGTCAGCCCAGCTTGCTGCTCGCACCATTGGCGCAGCGGGGTGCAATCAAACCCGTCTGTCAGGATGGTTGTCACCGCGTTGGAGCGTTGGTCAGGGTTTTCTATGTTCAAAAACAGCGGGCCAGCTAAAGACCATTTTTCAACGGTGGCGGTAATAGCATGGGCAAAAACCCGATGCCGATTCCAGACATTTTCAATGCCCTCAGCCATAATCATATCCAGCGCCGCGCGCTGGCCAAACAGGTGGTGGGTGGGCGCAGTGCCGGAAAACTGGTGATAGAAATATTCGGCTTTGACCCTTGGTGCCCAATCCCAATAGGGCGAGGTTTTCGGGGTTGCATCCGCAACTTTTGCGGCCTTGTCATTAAAAAACACATAGCCAAGCCCGGGCGGGGTCATCAACCCTTTTTGGCAAGCGGTGACCATAATATCCACGCCCCAATTATCCATCTCGAACCGCTCACAGCCGATCGAAGCCACACAATCAACCATCAGCAATGCGGGGTGTCCCGCGGCATCCATCGCCGCCCGCAGCGCCGCAATATCGTTGCGCAAACCGCTGGAAGTATCGGTATGGGTGGCCATAACGGCTTTGATTTCATGGGATTTGTCCGCGCGCAAACGGGTTTCAATGCGGGCTGGATCAATCGCGGATGATTTGCCAAATTCAAGAATTTCAGGGATAACGCCCATTTTGCCCGCAAGATCAGCCCAGCCATGGGCAAAACTGCCGGTGGCAAGGTTCAGGGTTTTGTCGCCGGGCTGCAACACATTGTTCAGCGCCGCTTCCCATGCGCCATGACCATTGCAAATATAAAGAACCGCCTCACCCTTGGTGCCGACAATGGTCTTGAGATCCCCAAAAATACTGCTGGTGATATCAACCAGATCGCCCTCATAAATGTTGGGCGCGGCGCGGTGCATCGCGTTTAGAACCCTGTCGGGAATTACCGAGGGGCCAGGGGTCATAAACAGATCGCGGCCATGGGAAAGAGTCATGCTAATCTCCTGAAAATTTATGTCAGAATATCCACTTTTGCAGCAAGTAAAACCCCTAATCAGCCCGCTTGTGCCATGCCGTTGAACCGCTTAAACAGGCCAAAGAATATTACTCGGAGCATGGCAGCAATGGCAGCAGGAAAAACCGGCCCTTATCGGCGCTTATGGCGTGACTGGCTGTTGAAATATCGCGGCCTTATTGCAGTGGGCGTTTTTGCAATGCTGATAGGGGCGATAACATCGGCGGGCTATGCAAAGGGCATTCAGCTGGTGATGCAGGGGTTTGAAAACGCGGATCCGGATGTGATCTGGTGGGGACCGCTGACTATTTTACTACTGACCTCAACCAAAGCCGCCTGCACCTATTTTTTCCAGACCCGCACCAACACGGCTTTGGTCAACGCCGAAACCGACCTGCAAAAAGCCATGCACAAAAAGCTGGTTTATGCGGACCTGGCAAGGCTGCAAAACGAGTCTTCAACGGCGCTGGCCACCCGTTTTACGGCGGACATCATGTTGGCACGCACGGCTGTTATCCAGATATTCGGAGGGCTTAGCTCGGTGTTGATTATCATCGCCACTGTGGCGGTAATGCTGACCATTGATTGGCTGATCACCCTGACGCTGGTGCTGGTTTTTTCCTTGGCGGTGCTGCCGGTAAACCGGATCGGGGCGCGCATTCACAAGGTTTCGCGCAGCACGCAGGATGATCTGGCGGCAATGACGGGTGATGTTTCCGAGGCATTGTCAGGCATTCGCATGGCGCGGACCTATCAGTTGGAAGATTACCTGACCAATACAGCCAAAACAGTTTTCAATAGACTTTTGCTTCTAAAACAACGGCTTATCCGTCTGGAAGCGCAGCTTTCTCCAATGATGGAAGCGCTTTCGGGCGCAGCGATTGCCGCGCTTTTGGTAATTGTTGCCTGGCGGCTTTCAAATGGCGGTGCAACTTTGGCTGATTTTATGGCACTGATGGCGGGTCTCGGGGTGATTTCCCAGCCGGCACGCAATCTGGGCAAAACATTTGCAGCAGCCAGACAGGGCGAGGCGGCGCTGGACCGTATTTTTGAAATTATTGATCTGGAAAATACCATTACCGATGCTGGGGATGCTGTTGAAATGGCGCGGGCCAAAGGTGCGATTTCATTTCAAAACCTGACTTTTGCCTATCCTGATGGCAAGACTGCTCTAAACGGTATTAATCTCGAAATTCCGGCCGGAAAAACCGTAGCTTTTGTTGGCCGTTCCGGCGCAGGGAAATCAACCATCTTTAATCTGCTACCGCGCCTTTATGATGCAACGAGCGGAGAAATTTTAATAGACGGAGTTAATATTCGTTCGGTTAGCCAAGTGTCATTGCGACAGCAAATTGCAGTGGTTGGTCAGGATTCGGTTTTGTTATCCGGTTCGGTTGGCCAGAATATTGCTTTTGGTAAAGTTGGTTCGGTACATAAAGATATCGTTGCCGCGGCCAAATCCGCGGCGGCTGACGGGTTTATCATGGCATTGCCTGATGGATATGACAGCAAAATCACCAGCGGTGGCACGACATTTTCGGGCGGCGAAAAACAGCGGTTATCAATTGCACGAGCCATGCTGCGCGATGCGCCAATATTGTTGCTGGATGAACCGACCTCGGCATTGGATGCAGAATCAGAGGCCGCCATTCGCGATGCATTGGCGCGGCTGTCAAAGGGGCGCACAACTTTGATTATTGCCCACCGGCTGGCCACCATTATGGACGCGGATATGATTGTGGTGCTGGATCAGGGCAAAATTTCCGAAACCGGCACCCATGCGGAATTACTGGAAAATGGCGGGATATATGCGGAGCTATACCGGCTACAATTTGGTGGTTAGCGGCGGTATTTTTTGGCCAGAATTACCGGATCAACCCCCATTTTATATTGTATCAGAATGACAAAATTCTTGAAACTGCGCCGCAACCAGCCTTGTTTTTGATACCGCTCTGCGCTGGTGGTGGCGATACAGTCAAGCGCCACAAGTTTTCTTTTTAGCGCCTTGGCAATCCGCACATCCTCCATCAGCGGGATGTTGGCATAACCGCCGATCCGGTCATAAAGCTGTTTTGAAATCAGCAAACCCTGGTCGCCGTAAGGCAGATCAAAAATTCTTGCCCGCCAATTTGCCCAGCCTGCAACTATTCTGGCAGCAAAGCTGTTTGTATCGAATTTCAGCTTGAAATATGCGGCCTTATCGGGGTGGCTGGCCATATGGGCGGCACAGGTTTGCGGCCAGTTCCGGGCCAGAACCGTATCGCTATGCAAAAATATCAGCCAGTCTGCCTTTGCGCTTTTTGCAGCATTTGCAAGCTGGCTGCCCCGACCCGGTAGCGCCAAAATCAGCTGCGCGCCGCTAAGCTCTGCGATTTCCGCAATGTCATCATCAGAACCACCATCGGCAATGATCACCTCGGCGATCATGCCCGATTGCAGGCCCGCCGCCACAGCAGCAAGGCAAGGACCAATAGTATTGGCAGAATTCAGGGTCGGGATAATTACGGAAATCGGCGCGGGCATTTTGTTCTGACCTATGGGCAATAACGGGTTTGCAACCTATATAAGCAGAAAAGAGGAGTGTCACCAATGACCAAAGGCTTTCAGGATAATACCCGCCAAGTGTTGCAAGTCTCGGGTGCGGACCGGATAAAATTTTTGCAAGATCTGGTAACCAATGATTTGGCGCACCTGTCAAACGGGGCCGTATATGCGGCGCTGCTTTCCCCGCAAGGCAAATATCTGTTTGATTTTTTTCTGGTCAAAGCAGACGATTCGATCTTGCTGGATGTGGCGGCTGATCGCGCAGCGGCATTGGCGCAACGACTGACCATGTATCGTTTGCGCGCCGATGTGCAAATTGAAATGGCGGATGAAAATGTCTGGCGTGGCCTTGGCGATTTGCCCGGTGGTGCGCTTGCTGATCCGCGCGATGCTGC
>JALSGU010000008.1 GCA_026982575.1 Paracoccaceae bacterium
GCGCCTTCGGGCACATAGACATTGATTTTTGCTTCGGGCAGTTTTTCAATAATGGACATAACCCGATCAGCCACTTCGGTGCCAAACCCCGCAGCGGCGCTGGCGGGCAGGCTGGTTTGCAATATTGCAAAGATTAATGGTTTTAAGCTGTTGATTGCTGCATGGCGGGCCTCGACCTGTGAAAATCCGATGTCGTTCAGTGCCTCCAGAATGGGGGCAAGGCTGCGAATTTTTTCAGCCTCAAAAGCTTTGCTTGCGGCCTCTGCGCCGCTTCTTACGCCTTTGGAAAAAGCGATGTCTTTTTCGGATTCAAACCCTTCGAACAAAGAAATCGTTTTGCTGGATTCCAATGCATCATTGGTAAAACATTCTAGTCTAAGTGCACACATTATACTGATACCTCATCATTTTTTTCAGGAGCTTCTATCCAGTTCTGCAACAACCGGTTGGTTTCTTCAGATCGTTCCGAAATTGCAGTCCGGAGCATTTCAACCGCTGTTGGCGGGGTTTTATTTTCAATGGCCAAAACATTACCGCCATCAGGGCCGGCAAGCTGGGCATCGTTGGTTTCATCAGGCGCAAGGGGCGGCAGGCTGGGCTGGCTGGCCAAAAGCGGTCGCAAAACAAACATGCCAAGCGCCAGAACCACCAAAGACAAAACCCCCAACTGCACCAGCGACATGGCGTTAAGCGACAGGAACCCGGGGGTTTCGTCAACCAATGTGCCGGTGATGGCGGGCTGGGATAATTCCATGGATTGCAAGGTAACCACATCACCGCGCGCCGCATCAAACCCGACGGCCGATTGCACCAATTCGCGCAGGGCGGTTAATTCTTGTTCAGATCTGGGGGCCCAGACCTGTTGGCCGGCATCATCCGTTACCATTTGCCCGTTAACCAGTACCGCAACCGAAAGCCGGCGAATTTCGCCGGGTTGGCGCACGGTTTCACGCAGGGTTTCGGAAATTTCATAGTTGATCCGCTCGCTATTGCTGTTTTGATTGCGTGAGGATTGACCAGCCCCGCCAGCGACATCGCCGTCCGGCAGGTTGCTGGCAACCGTGACCGCGCCGCTGCCAGACCCGTTTGAATTATCGGTATCGCTTTGGGATTCTGATGAAATCACCACCCGGCTTTCGGGGTCTATGATGCGCTCCGATACGGTTTGGGTTTCCATATTGGCATCGATCATAACCTCGACAATGGCATTGCCAGCCCCGACCCTTGCGGCAAGAATACGTTCAATATTACCCCGCAGTTCAGCGGCGCGATCATCCAGACCCCCTAAAGACGCGGCATTGGCCGCATCACCTGCCAAAACCACAACACCGGATGCCGAATCAATTACGGCAACATTTTCAGGGCTAAGACCGTTTACTGCCGAAGCCACCATAAAACGTGCTGCTTCGGCAAAAGAGGGCGCCAGATTACCGCTGGCAGCAGTCAGCGTTACCGAGGCGGTGGGGGTGTTATTGCGGCTAAACGGTTTGCCGGAACCCGATGCGATATGCACCCGCGCCGAGGTAATTTGGGCGGATGCAACCAGCGTGCGCGCCAGCTCGCCTTCTTTGGCGCGCCAATAAGCGGCGTCAAACATTTGCGATGTGGTGCCAAACCCCGACAGGCTGTCCAGAATTTCGTATCCGGCAATGCCCGATGCAGGTAGCCCTTCGCTGGCAAGCGAAAGCCGCACTTGGTCACGGCTGTTATTGTCAACATAAATGGCGTTTCCGCGCACCTCGAATATAACGCCGCTTTGTTCAAGGCTGGTAATCACCTCGCCCGCCGAGGCGGCATCAAGCCCCGCATAAAGCAGCGACAGATTGGGCGAGGTCGCAACCCGCACCAACCCCAACAGCGCGACAAAGCCCGCCACGGCTGCCAAAATGAAAATTACCCGTTTGCGGGGGTCAAGGCTGGTCCACATATATTTGCTCACGTTCTGTTTGGTTAAGCCGACACCATTCTGATGCCCACTGCATTTATGGAACATTGCGCAAACACTTTTAACAATTGGTTAGCCAAAACCGGATTAAGAAAAGAAAGTTGAAAAAAATGACAGGATTTGCAGATGGCAGATGATCCAAAAGCCGAAGATGAAGAAAAACCAAAGAAAAGCGGCAAAAAAGGCTTGTTAATAGGGGTGCTTGGCGCCGTTTTGCTGGGCGGGGGGGGCTTTTATGCCACCTATTCGGGCATGATTCTGGCGCCCAAAGGTGATTCGGAATATGCAAAAGACAGCGGATCTGGCGGGGATGGCTATGGTAAAGACCAGGATGGTTATGGCGTTGCCAGCGATTTACCCGATATTTATTTTATCGAAATGGAGCCTTTGATAATTTCACTGGGCAGTTCCGCAACCGCTAAGTTTTTGCGGTTTTCGGGCCAGCTGGATGTTGATCCGGCTTATGCCGCTGAAATTGAGCTGATCATGCCGCGCATAACCGATGCGCTGAACACCTATTTACGCGCGGTTTCGGAAGAAGAACTGGCCAAGCCTTCGTCGTTCGACCGGTTGCGTGCGCAGATGTTGCGCCGCATTCAGGTTGTCACCGGCCAAGGCAAGGTGCGCGACCTGTTAATCACAGAATTTATATTAGGATAGGGGGCTGAAATGGCACTTATAGCAGACGGATTTATGATAGCAGCAGCATTGGCAGCAGCGTTGTATTGTTATGTTTTATCACGAAAAATCAAGAATTTGATGCGACTTGATACGGGGCTTGGCGGCGCGATTTCTGCGCTGTCCTTGCAGGTGGATCAAATCCAGAATTCGGTGCGCGCGGCCACCAAGGCATCGGGGGCAAGTCTGGAAGAACTGGTTGATATTACCAGCCGCGCAGAAATTGCGGCGGGCCGGTTGGAATTGTTAATGGTATCGGTGCACGAACGCGGCAAACCGGCAAAAACCGTTGATGTTCGCGCGGCGCGCAATGAGGCGAAAAAAACTTCCGTGTCAAAGGAAATTCTTGCGGATGCGCAGGAACCATTATTAAGCGCAATTGAATCAGAAAAGAACGCATCCACCCGCGCTGATCTGTTGAATGCGCTGCAAAAAGTCATGACTGCGGTGAAATAATGGCTAAAATTTTACCAAACAAACCGGCTTTCGGGGCGATTTCGCTGATTATTTTTTTCTTTCTGGCATCGGTATTGCTGCGGATTGCAGATTCTGCGCCGGCTTTCGCACAGGAAATGGGCGGGCAGCGCAGCTATGATTCTGCGCCGATAATGCAAACCGGGGCCAATGCTGGAATTTGTGAACCATTGGGGGAACCCTCGGTTCTTTTGGCAGCGCTTTCTTTGCGCCAAGATCAAATCACCACGCGCGAGGCTTATCTGGATGGGCGGGAACAAACCTTAAAGGTCGCCGAAGCCCGAATCGCTGAACAATTGGCAGCTTTGCGCGGTGCCGAAGAACGGTTGGCCGCAACATTGGCACAGGCGGACGATGCCGCTGAAAACGATGTGGCGCAATTGACCGAAGTGTATGAACGCATGAAACCAGCCGATGCCGCCGGAATATTCGAAACCATGGACATCCAGTTTGCAGCTGGTTTTTTTGCGCGAATGCGCCCGGATTCAGCAGCAAATATCATGGCAGAACTGCCATCTGAGCTGGCCTATTCAATCAGCGTGGTGATGGCGGGGCGAAATGCCAATGCACCGCGGGAATAATTGCAAAGCTTGAGGGAATTTTAACGCTCTGCAGGGCATTGTTGTTAGGAAAGATGGCCGATCAGGTCTTTAAAAGAGGTATCTAAAATGGGTGGTATAATTGGCATTATCGTGATTTTCAGCATGGTATTTGGCGGCTATATTCTGGCTGGCGGCAAGATGGATATTATCCTGTACTCGCTGCCTTATGAAATGATGATCATTATGGGGGCTGCAGTTGGCGCGTTTCTGATCGCCAACGATATGTCGGTGGTAAAACACACCATAAAAGACATGGGAAAAGTGTTTAAGGGCAACAAATGGAAAAAGCAGGATTATCAGGATCTGCTATGCCTTTTGTATTCCCTGATCCGGATTGGCCGTGAAAACCCCGTTGATCTTGAAACCCATATCGAAGAACCGGACAGTTCGGCCATTTTTGGGAAATACCCCAAAATCCAGAAAGACAAGATCGCGGTTGGGCTTATTTGCGATACCCTGCGTTCGGCCTCGATGAATTATGATGATCCGCATCAGGTCGAAGAAGTGTTGGAAAAAAGAATGGAGGAACATGCGACCCATTCGCTCCATTCCAGCCATGCATTGCAAATAATGGCTGACGGGTTGCCCGCACTGGGGATTGTGGCTGCCGTGTTGGGGATTATCAAAACCATGTCATCCATTGATAAACCGCCCGCGGTTCTGGGTGGAATGATCGGTGGCGCGCTGGTGGGTACTTTTCTGGGGGTGTTTCTGGCATACGGTCTGGTTGGCCCTTTTTCCACCAAGGTTCAGGCCGTAACCGAGGAAGATAACCATTTTTACAACCTTATCCGTGAGGTGCTGGTGGCAAACCTATATAATCACGCGCCAAATATCTGTGTCGAGGTTGGCCGGCAAAACACCCCGGGCAGGGTGCGGCCTTCGTTCAATGATCTGGAGATCATTATTAAAGAACTGAAAGCAGCGGCATGATCAGGCTTGGCCTTTTACTGGTTTTTCTGCCCGGCATTGTTTTTGCACAGGCAGAAATCGCAGTCCGCTCAGGTGAACATGATGCCTTTAGCCGGCTGGTGCTGACAATTGACCCGGATACGCCGTGGGAACTGGTAGAAACGCGCGGCCTGATCCGGCTGGTTTTTCCTGATCAAGCGCTGGACTTTAACCTTGGGGAGGTGTTCGATCGCATTCCAAAAACCCGTTTAATCGCGATTTCCAGCCAGCAGGACGAAACAGGTTCCGTGCTTGAAATTGAAACGCCCTGCGCCTGTGCGGCCAATGTTTTTGCTTTTGGTAAAAACTATCTGGTGATTGACATTCAGGATGGCGGGGTTTTGCCTGCGTTGGAAGCCCAAGCCGAAACCCCGCCGCCAGCAGGTTATGCCTATTGGCAACCTACGGGTTTGGCAGCTTTGCCCGCTCTGGGGCGGCCCGATTTTTTTGAACCGTCAACGGCGGTTCGCCAACCCCCGAGATTAGTAGAACCAGCAGTGGAACCTCCAAAGAATACTGAAATCTCCCAGGACATCAATTCTGGTATAGGTAATTTTCTTGACATAAATACAACACGGCCAGACACAGCCCCAGACTCGGAAATGCTGTTGCGCATCCAAGAGGCGCAAGACCAGCTATTGCAACAATTAACCCGCGCCGCAGATCAGGGGTTGCTGGATTTTGTGCCACCGGACATCCCCGAACAAGCCGAAGAAATTCCAGAAATTCCAGAAGCTCCGCCAGCTGTACAGGAACCAGCAGTATTGAACCCGGAATTATTGCAACAGTTAAGTGTACGCACCGCATATGATAATGCTGCCGAAAATGATTTGGCGGCAATTGTTAATGAATTTGCCAAGCCTCATTGCCTTGCCAATGACATTTTTGACATGGCTGGCTGGGCGGGGGAACTGGAATTTTCCGAACAGGTTGCCGTTTTCCGTTCAAATATCTATGGCGAATTTGACAGGGTTGCCAAGGGTGAAATAGAAAACCTGGCCAAGCTTTATCTTGCTCATGGGTTGGGGGTTGAAGCAATTTCAACTTTGGAAAGCCTGTCCGAGATGCCGGAAAACGGCCCCGTATTAATGGATATGGCCCAGATCGTTGACCGACAGGTCTGGCTGGCCGGCGGCCCGGTTTCTAAGGGTGAAAATTGTGGCGGCGACCATGAAATGTGGTTTTTGGCTGGCAGCACAGCACCGGCAGAGGTTTTTGAAACCCAGCCCATCATTGAAGCCTTTTCGCGCTATCCTATTGAAATACGGTTGTTAATTGGCCCGAGCCTTGCAAATGCATTGCTGGATGCCGGTGCGTTTTACGCGGCAAACCAGATTCTGGAAATCATCCGGCGCGCGGCGGTTCCCGAAACCACGCCCATGCAAATGGTTTCTGCCAATCTGCTAATATCTGATGACCGACAAGAGGATGCGGACCAGCTTTATCAAAAAGTAGCCGAGGCCCAAGAATCAGAATCGCCCGAAGCGGTCATCGCATTGGCGCGCTCGGCAATTGCACGGGATTCCGGCATTGTGCAAACATTGCTGACCGACCTTCAGGCGGTTGCGTTTGAACAAAGAGATACCGAAGTTGGCACACAGGCAAGGCTGTGGGAAATTCGGGTGGATGCGCGTATCAACGGGCTTGCCAGTGCTTTGAATATGGTTGCAGAAGATAGCGTTACCGCATCTGGCAATCCTGAAAGCCTTGCCAAGGTTACGGTTGAAATTCTTGTTGAAGCCGTTGCCGCGCAGCAAGGCAACCTTGCCTATGTGCAAGCCATTCTGGAACATCAACATCTGCTATCCGATGCAGAATTTGCTGACCCGGCACGCATTCAGGTTGCTAACCAGCTTGTTTTACTTGGCTTGCCAAATATTGCGCTCGATATTTTAACCCCGACGTTAACGCGGGATAATCCCGCAGCGCAGCAAAGCGCGGCGCGGGCTTATTTGGCGCAGTTCCAGCCCGAACAAGCCTTGAAAATGGTTGAAAACCTGCCATCGGAACAATCGGTTGAAATCGCGCTTTCGGCGCATCTGCTTTCCGGGAATGTTCAGGAAATTGCAAATATTCTGAATGATCCCGCTAATTCAGATTTTATAGACCCTGACGCTGCTTGGCGTGCCGGAGATTGGCAGAATGTTTCTGGCAGTGACAATGTGCAAGCCATGGCACAATTTATGCAGGGCGCGGCTTTGCCAATGGAAACCCAGTCAGGGCAAGACCTTGAAAATGGACAAGCATTCTTGACCGATTTGAGTATCCCCGAGCAACCAAACCTGCAAGCAGCCCGTGATTTGCTGACAATAAATCGTGCCAGCCGGGCCTTCATCGAGGAAGCATTAAGTAGCGAATAAAGTGATCGAACCCAGCCAAATACCTGCGCGCTTTTGGAACCGAATGCGAAGCCAGGGCGGGG
>JALSGU010000009.1 GCA_026982575.1 Paracoccaceae bacterium
CACTCAACTTCTCAGGCATTTCTGGCCTCTATCTGTTTAACAATTTCCTGCCGTGCCACATCTGCGGCACCTTGCCAATCTGCGCCATGCGAAGCAAACAAGGTGGCTTGGCTTTTTACAATCGGGTCGCCGGGCAATATTTTCAGGTGGTTTGCCCAGCTTGATGGCGGTTTGCACTGCCAATTCCGCCAGCCTTGGCATGGCCGGTTTTTCCAGCACAATAAACCGCCACGGTTCCAGCTTTTTATGATCAGGCGAGCGGGCCGCCATTTGCAAAAGCTGTTCTATTTCGCTGTGTTCCGGCACGGGGCCGGTCAGAATTTTGGCAGGGCGCGACCGGCGCGATTGCATGAAATCCAGAACTTCACTCAACTTCTCAGGCATTTCTGGCCTCTATCTGGTTAATAATTTCCTGCCGCGCCACATCTGCGGCACCTTGCCAATCTGCGCCATGCGAAGCAAACAAGGTGGCTTGGCTTTTTACAATCGGGTCGCCGGGCAATATTTTCAGGTGGTTTGCTTCCAGCGTCGCGCCGGTTGATGTAATATCGGCCACTGCCTCGGCGGTCAGGTTTTTGATGGTGCCCTCAGTCGCGCCTTGGCTGTCGACCAGTTGGTAATCGGCCACGCCGTTCTGGCGCAGATAATCGCGCACAAGGTTGTGATATTTGGTGGCAATGCGCAAACGCATGCCGTGGCGTGCCCGAAATGCCGCTGTGACCGCGGCCAGATCATCCAGATTTTCAACATCGACCCATATTTTCGGCACCGCCAAAATCAGGTCCGCATGGCCAAACCCCATACGGGAAATTTCATCAACCGCGCCTTGCCATGCAGGGATTTTTTCGCGGACCAGATCAATGCCCGTCACCCCCATATGAATGCGCCCTGCCGCCAGTTCACGCGGGATTTCACCGGCCGAAAGCAACACCAGCTCAACATTGTTTACGCCCAGAACCCGTCCGGCATATTCACGGCCAGACCCCGTGCGTTCCAGCGTGATACCGCGCGCGCCAAACCATTCAATGGTTTGTTCTTGCAAACGCCCCTTGGAGGGCACGGCCAGTTTCAATGGGTTCATATTGCCCCCTTTAGCGCCAAAAGGGCCTCGGGGCGGATGATGCCGCCCACCGCCGGAATGCCGTTGCCCTGCCCGAGCACGCGGGTCAATGCATCATAGCGCCCGCCTTGGGCAATTTGCGGCAAATTAAGGTGATCCGGCCCATAAAACCCGAAAACAAACCCGTCATAATATTCCAGCGTGGTGCGCCCGAATCCGGCCTTGAACGGCAATTCAAACCCGTTGATACCGCGTTTTTCCAATGCCGTGGCGCGGGCTTCCAGCGCGGTTGTATCAGCGCCAAGCCCCTGAAGGG
>JALSGU010000010.1 GCA_026982575.1 Paracoccaceae bacterium
GCACGCAGGTCTTCGCCATAAAGATCAATCAGCACATCAGCGCGCAAAAGCGCGGCAGGTTCGACCAGTGCCGCGCCGTTAAATGCCGCCAGAATTCGGGTTATCTCGGCATTTACCGCCGCCAGCCCCGCACCAATGCGGCCATCCTCAAGATATGCGCGCGCGGCAATCATCCGGCCCGCGCAATCATCTTTTTAACCTCGGATACCAGATCGCTGCGTTTGATTTCCATTTGCGCGGGTTGGCTTTTCCATTCTTCATTGGTGGTAATACCTGCCGCCAACACCTTGCCCAGCGCGAGGTCCTTGATCTGCACCACACCGGCGTCTTTTTCATTACCGCCTTCAATCACCGCAACGGGCGAATTGCGGGCATCTGCGTATTTCAGCTGATTGCCAAAGTTTTTGGGATTGCCCAGATAAACCTCGGCCCTGATACCGGCATTGCGCAATTCAGCCACCATGGTCTGGTAATCGGCCATACGGTCGCGATCCATCACCGTGATCACAACAGGACCGGTGGATGAATTGTCTAAGCGGCCCTTTTCGCGAAGCGCTGCCAACAGCCGGTCAACCCCGATGGAAATGCCGGTTGCGGGGACTTCTTGGCCTGTGAACCGCTTGACAAGGTCATCATACCGCCCGCCACCCGCGACCGAGCCAAACTGGCGTTTGCGGCCTTTATCATCGAATATCTCAAAGGTTAATTCAGCCTCGTAAACCGGGCCGGTGTAATAGCCCAAACCGCGCACGACAGACGGGTCGATCACCAGCCGGTCAGGCCCGTAACCTTGGGCATCGGTCAGCTCGGCAATGGTTTCCAGTTCCTGCACCCCTGCCAGCCCGATATCGGAACCAACCACCAGTTCACGCAAGCGCGCACAAGTGGCAGCGCCGGTTTTGCGTTTGGCATCCATAAACCCCATGACAATCTCGGCCTGTTCATCGGCCAGCCCCGCGCCGCCGGTGAAATCGCCGCTATCGTCCTTGCGCCCCTCGCCCAACAGCGCCCGCACGCCTTGCGGTCCCAGCCTGTCCAGCTTGTCAATGGCGCGCAGAACAATGCCGCGTTCGGCGTCGAATTTTTCCGGATTATCCGGATCAAAAATACCGGCAACCTGCATCACCCCGTTCAGCACCTTGCGGTTATTGACCCGCACGATGTAATCGCCCCGCGCAATGCCCACTGATTCAAGCGTATCGGAAAGCATGGCGCAAATTTCGGCATCAGCCGCCATGGTGGGCGTGCCAACCGTATCGGCATCACATTGATAAAACTGCCTGAACCGGCCCGGCCCTGCTTTTTCATTGCGCCAGACCGGCCCCACCGCATAACGCCGATAGGGCGATGGCAGATCATTGCGAAACTGTGCATAGACCCGCGCAAGCGGTGCGGTCAGGTCATAGCGCAGGGCCATCCATGCTTCGTCTTCGTCCTGCCACGCGAACACACCCTCATTGGGGCGGTCAACATCGGGCAGGAATTTGCCAAGGGCCTCAACGGTTTCAATGGCGCTGGTTTCCAGCGGATCAAACCCGTAGGCGCGGTAAATATCGGTGATTTTGCCCAACATGCGGTTGCGCTCCAACACCTCGGGGCCGAAATAATCGCGAAAGCCGCGCGGAGCGGCGGCGCGGGGCCGTTTTACCTTGGGTTTTTTGTTTTTTGCCATGGGTCTGCCCGTTCAAAATATGCTTTGCCGCGTTCTAACCCAACCACCCAAAACCCGCAAGTTTCAACCGCATTTGGCAATGGGTAAACGAAAAATTGCCACGTTAGTAAAATTTTAGGAAATTTGACGTTAACTGCGCATTAATCATAATCTTCTGACGGGTGGGCCTGAAATGCCAAATTTTTATGTGTATTCTGCCGCAGATGTGGGCTTGCCCGATACATTTGCCAATTGGTTTGCCAGCCCTAGCAGCACGGTTTCGGCTTCGATTTCGGCTGATCTGTTGCAAATGTCCGATGATGATGCATTTCTGGAAAACGAGGGCGGTGGATCAGACCAGTTGTTAACCGCTGATCTTTTTATTGACGGGGTTTTGGTCGGGTCGGCTGGTGATGTGATCATCAATCTTGGTCAATCGGCGATTACCAATGCCACAACCGGCGACACCGGATTTCTGGTTGTTATTCAGGTAAACGGCGTGGCGGTCGGTTATGGGTCTACGATTGAATTAAATGCCGGCGACAGTATTTCCATGGGCGCGTGGTTTGGCAGCAATGACCAGATCAACTATGACCAGCTGGAACCGGTTTGCTTTACCAAAGGCACGTTGATTGCCACCGCAACAGGGGATGTTGCGGTGGAAAACATGCAACTTGGCGACAGGGTCTGGACCAAGGATGCGGGGTTTCAGCCGGTTCGATGGATTGGCAGACAGGTTTTTGACGGCACAGGGCGGTTTGCCCCGATTCTGTTCAGGGCGGGTGCGCTGGATAACAAGGCTGATCTTTTGGTGTCACCCATGCATCGCATGTTGATCACCGGATGGCGCGCCGAAATTCTGTTTGGCCAACCGGAAATTCTGGCCCATGCCAGCGATCTGATCAATGACCACACCATTTTACGCGCGCCCTGCCCACAAGTGGAATATTTTCATCTGATGTTTGACGGCCACCAAATTCTGTGCTCCCAAGGCTGCCTAAGCGAAAGTTTTGATCCGTTTGCCGCCAATTTACACGGATATGATGCCAAAGCCCTGACGGAATTGCTGACAATATTTCCCGAACTGTCTGAAAAACAAACCATCTGGCCCAGCGCGCGCCCCACATTGAACCCCGCTGAATCAAAGCTTTTACAAAGCCTTTAGTCCACGCTAGATTGCCCCATGAACACGCCCGTATTATATTCATTCCGCCGCTGCCCCTATGCAATGCGCGCGCGTCTTGCGCTGGCCAGCGCCGCAATTATCGTAGAAATGCGTGAAATTCTGCTGCGGGACAAACCTGAAGAAATGATCAGGGTTTCAGCCAAAGCCACGGTTCCGGTGCTGGTTTCAGATGGCAAAATACTGGATGAAAGCCGCGATATCATGGATTGGGCTTTGGCCCAAAACGACCCCGAGGACTGGTTAAGCAGATATGATCCGGAGTTGGTTTTTGAATGCGAAACCGGTTTCAAAACTGCGCTGGACAAATATAAATATGCATCGCGTTTTTCTGATGTAAACCCAGCCGAACAACGGGATATTGCCGCAGGGTTTTTGCAAAAACTAGATAAAACCCTGACCCGGCAGCCGTTTTTATCAGGGGCTGATTTTGGCTATACCGATGCTGCCATAATTACCTTTGTGCGCCAATACGCCAATGTAGACCGCAACTGGTTCGACCGGCAAAACTGGCCATATCTGGCCAAGTGGCTGGAAAGTTTTCTACAATCCAAAAGGTTTTCTTTTAT
Organism: Paracoccaceae bacterium; assembly: GCA_026982575.1. Classification (GTDB taxonomy): domain Bacteria; phylum Pseudomonadota; class Alphaproteobacteria; order Rhodobacterales; family Rhodobacteraceae; genus UBA3077. The sequence continues at coordinate 3,404 of JALSGU010000010.1, forward strand.
CATGGCCAAATTTCCGGTATGGCAGGCCGAAAATGACCCCATCTATTTTCCGGAGCACCAATGAACATTGACCGAATGGACAGACTGGAAGAACAAATCGCCCATCAATCCGCTTTGCTTGACGAGCTGAACAACGTTGTGGCCACACAAGCCGACCGGATTGATATTTTGCAACGCCGTATTACATTGTTAATGAAACGCGCCGCTGAACAGGAATCCGACAGTATTTCGGGTGCAACGATTCAAGACCAGAAACCGCCACATTGGTGAATTAAATGAAACAAGATAATTCGCAAAACAAAGATAAAAAAATGCAAAAAGTTATTCTTTTACATGGCCTTGGCCGCTCTAAAAACTCCTTGCGGATATTGGCTTGGCGGTTGGAGCGCGCCGGTTTTGACCCGATTTTAATCGATTACCCATCCACGGATGCAACCATCGATGAACTGGTTGATCTGATCACACCGATGATCCCCGATGGCAATGACAAGCTGGATTTTGTTGGCCATTCTCTGGGCGGCATTCTGGCCAAACGGCTAGCCAAACGGCTGCCGGAATCACGGCGCGGCCGGATTGTGCAACTGGGTGCGCCCAATTTTGGCAGTGAAATCGCAGAGCGCGCCAATACATTTGGTGAACCCTTGGGCCCCGCTTTGGCGGAACTGGAACCCAATGAAGGCGACGACGATAGCGGACTCGATATCGGCGCGATTGCCGGAACCGCCGCCTTGCCTGCTTATGGCTTAATCACCGGCATTCATGGCGAAAATGACGGCAAGGTCAGCGTAGACAGCGCATGGGGCCATGCACCCATCAAAAAACGGGTAGCATTTCATGTAACGCACAGCCTGATGACCTTTGAGAAAAGAGTAATCAAGGCCACAATCGATTTTCTGAAAAACGGCGAGTTTTAGCAGTTATTCGCCATAAGGGATCCAGATGTTTTTGATCTCGGTGGCGCGGCGCAAAAACAGTTCTCCCTCGCCAGAAGCAGGGGATTGCCAATCAATCGCGCGGCCATAATCGACAAAAGTGCGTTTCAGATTGCCAGTTGAATCCTGTTCCACCTGTTTGGAAAGTTCAGCTGATCCAAACGCCCAGACCGCATCAACATCATTGTGCTGCGCCAGGGTTTTGGCCAGTTCCACTGTATCACCAGTGACAATATTCAAAACCCCGGCGGGCACATCCGAAGTTTCCAGCACCGAATAAAAATCCGTGGCCGACATCGGGTGCGCCGCGCTTGGCACCGCCACAACCCGATTGCCCACCGCCAAAAGCGGGGCAATCAAGCTGATAAACCCGAGCAGCGGCGATTCATCGGGGCAAAGCACCCCGACAACCCCCAAGGGTTCGGGCATAGCCAGTGCCACACCGCGCATGGGCGGCATGTGAATGCGGCCCTCGTATTTATCGGCCCATGATGCATAAGTAAATAAACGCGAGATCGACATTTCGACCTCGGACATAGCCGATTTGGCAGAATTTCCGGTCATGTCGCTAATGCGTTTTGCAAATTCATCCGCGCGCGCAGACAGGTTTTCGCCTAGATAAAACAGGATTTGCGCGCGGTTAAAGGCGGTTTTACTGCCCCATGCCTTGGCGCCCCGCGCGGCCTCTACCGCGTTGCGGATGTCTTTGCGATTGCCTGTTCCGACCTCGCCAAGGCTGGTGCCTTTGGGAGTTAGGACGCTGGCAGAATAATTGCCATCGGGGCGCGATTGTTTGCCACCGATAAACAGTTTTGCGGTGCGATCCACCGGTTGCAGCTGAAACCCTGCGGCTTTTGGCGCGGTTTTTGCTGCGCGCGGCTTTCCATCTGCCCATGCTTTTGGTTTCAGGTAATCATAACAACCCTCAATCCCGCCTTCGCGCCCGAATCCGCTTTCTTTGCGCCCGCCAAACCCGACAGCCGCATCCAGTTGATTGGTGCAATTGATCCAGACGACCCCCGCCTCTACCTGCGCGGCGATTTCCAGCGACAGGTTGACGGATTCGCTCCAGATGCTGGCGGACAGCCCGTAACGGGAATGGTTGGCCAGTTGCACGGCCTCATTCGGGGTGCGGAATGTCATGGACACCACAACAGGGCCAAATATTTCATCGCAAGCCACCGACGCGGTTGGCTGAACATCGGTTAACAAAGTCGGCAGGAAAAAACTGCCCGTATCCGGCATTGGAATATCGGGCTGAAATAACGTCGCGCCTGCGGCCACACCATCCGCCACCATACCGGTGATACGTTTTAATTGATCAGGTGCCACAATAGCACCCATATCAATGGTTTTATCCAGCGGTTTACCGACTCGCAGCTTGCCCATGCGCAGCTTAAGCCGGTCATGGAAATCAGCGGCGATACCTTCCTGAACCAGAATGCGCGACCCCGCACAACAGACCTGCCCCTGATTAAACCAGATCGCATCAACCACGCCCTCGACCGCTGCATCAATATCGGCATCGTCAAACACAATAAACGGAGACTTGCCGCCCAGTTCCAGTGTCAGGGATTTACCGCTGCCTGCCGTGGTTTGGCGAATAAGTTTGCCCACCGCGGTTGATCCGGTAAAGGCAATTTTATCCACATCACCATCCACCAGCATAGCGCCGGTTTCGCCATTACCCGTCACTACATTCAGCACGCCGTCTGGCAAGCCCGCCGCCTGTGCCAGCTCGGCAAACAAAAGCGCTGTCAGCGAGGTATATTCAGCCGGTTTCAGCACCACGGTATTGCCCAGCGCCAAGGCGGGCGCGATTTTCCATGACAGCATCAGAAACGGGAAATTCCAAGGGATAATCTGGCCAACAACCCCCACCGGATTATGATCGGCAAATTGCGTTTCGGAAAGCTGCGCCCAGCCCGCATGGTGGTAAAAATGCCGTGCGGCCAGCGGAATATCAATGTCGCGGGTCTCGCGAACCGGTTTGCCGTTATCCAGCGCCTCGACCACGGCAATCAGCCGCGCGTTGCGCTGGATGATCCGGGCCAAGGCGTATAATTTCAATGCCCGTTGATGGCCTGACAGCGCCGCCCAAGCCGGCTGGGCCTTGCGCGCGGCTTTGACAGCCGCGTCAACATCAGCCTGTTTGCCTTGGGTGACGCGCGCCAAAATATCGCCGGTTGCCGGCTCAACACTGTCAAACCCTTTGCCAGGCTTGGTAAACGCGCCGTTAATGAAATGCCCGAACCCGGCTTTGTTGGCCTTTAGCCAATCGCGGGCGGCTGCATCGTCTTCGGTTGAGGGGCCATAATTCATGGATTCAAAATAGCTCGCTATGGTCATGGTTTATCCAATCGGGTGACGACGAAGCGCCGAATAGGCCCCGTCAATATTATGTTCTAACTGCCGTTCTATATCCGCCAACAGGCTGGATGCCCCGATACGAAACAGGTTGGGCCGAAGCCAGTCATTGCCCAGCTCTTCTTTCATAAGGCTTTGATATACCAGTATATCCTTGGCCTTTGAAATGCCACCAGCGGGTTTATAACCCACCTTGTATCCGGTCATTTTCTGGTAATCCCGGATGGTTCTGATCATGGTAAGGGTCACCGGCAAGGTGGCATTTACAGGTTCTTTGCCAGTGGATGTTTTGATAAAATCAGCACCGGCCATCATGCAGACAAGGCTGGCTTTGGCAACATTTCGCAGGGTCATCAATTCGCCGGTGGCCAGAATGGTTTTCATATGGGCCGCGCCACATGCGGCACGAAATTCCTGAATTTCAGCGTAAAGCGCGGGCCAATTGCCGGTCAGCGCATATTCTCGGGTGATAACAATATCGATTTCCATCGCCCCCGCGGCCACGGATGCCTTGATTTCCTCCAGCTTTTGCGCGTGCGGGTTCAACCCCGCCGGAAAACCGGTCGAAACCGCCGCCACCGGAATGCCGGAACCTTTTAGTGCCTCAACGGCAGTGGAAACAAACCGGTGGTAAACACAGACCGCGCCGGTTTTAATGCGGTAATCCGCCATGCCCATCGCTGCCAGAATATCGGGGCGCACCGGCTGCATCGCCTTGGCACATAACCGCTTGACCCGCCCGACGCTGTCATCGCCGCTAAGGGTGGTAAGATCAATACAGGTCACCGCATTCAACAACCAAGCCGCCTGCGCGTCTTTCTTGACCGCGCGCCGCCCGGGCAGCGCGCCAACACGGCGTTCCGATGCAGATTTGTTGATCCGCACAGAATTTATAATCGCCATATCCAGCGCCATGCCCGGGTTACGTTTTACGATGCCCATCGGAATGGTCTTGCCATCGGAATGCTCTGATACTGTGTTGGTCATATCGCCTCCACCCCGTCGATTCGGGGGCTCTTTTTAACAGAGTGGGTCATTTTTGTTGCAAAGTAAACATTTTTTGTTAACATCACAACAAAGAGGCATGCATGAACAAACATACCAGAATTGCAAAACTGCAACAGCTTATCGCACAGAACCGCAGTCTGCACATGCGGGCTGCGGCTGATTTTCTGAATGTTTCCGAAATGACCATCCGGCGGGATATCCGCAGTCATCCAGAGCTTTTTGACACATTGGGCGGCCATATCATTGCGCCCAACGGCCCCGCGCCTTATGATTTGGGCCGCGCGGTTGATTTGAACAAGGCCAGCAAGAAAGCTGCCTGTTCGCACTGCCTGCCATTAATCAATGCTGGCGATACAGTTTTCATAGATTGCGGCACAACGCTGGTGCATCTGGTGGATATGTTGCCCGATGGCCTGCCGATTACGATAATTTGCTATGCCCTGAACATTGCCGACCGCACCATCCGCAAACCCGATGTCAAACTGGTGCTGATTGGCGGCGAATACCACAGCAAAACCGCCTCTTTTGGCTTGCTGAAAGATGACAGGGTCTATGACAGCCTTGCCATAAATACCGCGTTTCTATCCGCTGCGGGGTTTGATCAAACCCTTGGTGCAACCTGTAGCTCGTTTCACGAGGCCACCCAAAAACGCGCCGCCATGCAACGGGCACAAAAGCAAGTTCTGGTGGTGGATAAAAGTAAATTCGGAAAAACCAGCGCCGCACATTTTGCCGATGCAACCGATTTTGACCATATATTCAGCCAAAACGGCGCGTGGTCTTTGCCTTGATTCTAGCGCAATGCAGCACAAGCTGCAGTCAGGCGGTCACAGGCTTTGACCAGATTTCCCATAGATGTTGCATAAGAAATCCGGATATTCGGGTCAAAGTCAAACGCAGCACCCGGCACCACAGCCAGATCATATGCCTCCAGAAAATAGCGCGCCAGATCGGTGGATGAATTTATTTTGGCGCCATCTGGGGTGTTTAGGCCAATTAGCCCAGCGCAATCAGGGAAAAGATAAAACGCCCCTTCGGGGGCATGGCAGGTTAACCCGCGCATGTCTTTCATACGGCCCAGAACATAATCGCGGCGCAGCTGGAATTCCTTGGCGCGCTTGGCCAGCACTTCTTGAGGCCCATCGAGCGCCTCAATGGCAGCAGCCTGGCTGATCGACGGAGGGTTACCGTTATTTTGTGACAGAATGTTCACAATCGCCGACATTAGTTTTTGTGGGCCGCCGCCATAGCCAATTCGCCAGCCGGTCATCGAATAGGCTTTGGAGACCCCATTCAAAGTCAAAGTCCGGTCCGCCAGCCGTGGCTCCACCTGCGCAGGCGTCACAAAGCTGAAACTGCCATAGGTAATATGTTCGTAAATATCATCGGCCAGCACCCACACATGAGGATGGCGCAGCAACACATCCGTAAGCGCCCGCATTTCATCCCGATTATACGCCGCCCCTGTGGGGTTGCTGGGCGAATTCAACATTACCACGCTGGTTTGCGGGGTAATTGCCGCCTCCAGATCATCCGCTTGCAATTTGAACCCTTTGGATTGCGGGCAACGCACCGGCACCGCGATGCCCCCCGCCAGCTTGATCATACCGCCATAAGACGCCCAACATGGCGTCGGCAAAACCACCTCACTGCCGGGTTCCAGCATGGCTTGCAGCCCGTGAAACAACAGCGGTTTAACCCCTGCGTCAATGACAATCTGGTCCGGCGTAAAATCCAGATCATTATCGCGTTTGAATTTGCGTGCCACCGCGGCGCGCAATGCTGCCGTTCCCGATACATCGGTATATTTGGTGATGTTGTTATTGATCGCATCAATGCCGGCTTGTTTGATGTTGTCGGGCGTCAGGAAATCCGGTTCGCCAACGCTTAGGTCAACAATATCGCGCCCCTCACCCTTCAGGCGGTTGGCAAGGCTGAAAATCTCGCTGATGGCCGAGGGCGCAAATCCGTCCATCAAACTGCTAAGCTGGGCCATATCGGGAACCTTTTTGTAAACCTTTTGGCGAACAAACACCGTTGGAAATTATTTGACAAGCGGAAATTACGGCGCAGGAAATACCAAGGCCAGCAAGGTCTTTGAATTGAAAGTTTTATAGGTTACTTTGGCGACCTGATCTTCGATGTTTTGCGCACGCTGCTCGCCTAAAACATCATCGGCAAACATATGGAATTTTTTGCTGATCTCCGCATCGGAAAGCGGGCTATCAGGGTCGCCGCGCGGCGCATAAGCTTTGCTTTGCAATTCCCGCCCGTCTTTCAAATAAAGCGTCACATCCGCCCAGCGTTTTTTGATGCTGATCTTGTTGTAATGTTCGGTTTCTTCCAGCACAGTCGCGCGGCTGATCCGCAAAATTTCAGGGTCATCCAGAATTTCCGACTGCAACTCCGCCACGCCTATTTGGCCCCGCACAGCCATGATCGCAAAAGGAAATGCCAGCGCATAGGTCAGCTCGTCCAGCGTTTTTGGTGCATGGCCTGCCAATTTGGTAGCATAATGAAAGGTCAAAATCCGCGCCCGTTCAATCATGTCGCTGCTGAGGTTGTTTTCCTGCATCAAATCCTGCACCGCATCAATGGCAGAGTGCGCCCAGCGGCACACCGGATAGGCTTTGTAATGGGTGCTTTCAATATCCCAACGGCTGCCCAGATCATGCCAAAACGGCGCGGCATCATCGCCCTCAATGGTAATCGCTGGCGCGCCGGTAAAACCGTCTGCGGCCAGAAATGCCGCACTAACCCCCACAGGTGCACCCCAGCCAACGCCATCGCGCAACATGGTCGGATGGTCAATACAGCGCATCATCTGGCTGCGCGGCCCGTGATATTCGGCAATGCCAACCGCATGGCGAAGCTGTTCATCATTCAGCCCCAACAAACGCGCGGCCGCCGCTGCGACACCAACCGCCGTCCAGGCACCCGATGTGTGATAATCGGGCACAGTTGCGTGCAAAGTCAGCCCCGCGCGATAGGCAATTTCATAACCAATGGTCAGCGCCAGAATCAATTCTTGCCCCGAAACCTTGCGTTCCAGTGAATCCACCACAGCCAAAACCCCCGGCAAAACCGCAGATCCCGCATGGCCTTTGGCGGGGGTTATCCCGTCATGGGCATCAATCGAATCAATGGTAAACGCCCCCGCCATTGCCGCCCCCATCGGGCTGACATTTGCGCCATCAAACAACAGCCGCGCGCGGGGTGTGTCTGCCCCACAAGGCATATGGCGCGCTGCAAACCCACGGGTTATTTTTGACAATTCGGTCTGGCTGCCGATCGCAGCCACACCGATGGTATCCAGCAAACTGCGCTGCATGATTGCCAAGATATGCGGCGGAATATCCTCAAACCGCAGGTTTTTAACAAAATCGGAAAATGTCTTGTTTGTCATATTATGCTGCGCCTTTGGCCTTGTCAGGGAAAGTTATCTCGGATTAGCTGCGCCAAGTCTTACAGAAAAACGACCTGATCGGATACAAAATGACCCTAGGCGAATATTTGGTGAAATTGCTGGAAAATTACGGTGTTGATACGGTATTTGGCATCCCGGGGGTGCATACGGTTGATATGTATCGCGGCCTTGCCCATTCAAATATCCAGCATGTTACGCCGCGCCACGAACAAGGTGCCGGTTTTATGGCCGATGGCTATGCCCGTGCCTGTGGCAAACCGGGTGTGGCGCTGCTGATCACCGGCCCGGGGCTTACCAATGCGCTAACGGCCATGGGGCAGGCATATGCGGATTCGGTGCCGATGCTGGTTATTTCTGCCGTGAATCACATCGGCAAATTGGGCCACGGCGAAGGCGAATTACACGAAAGCCCCAACCAAGGCCTAATGGCGGCGCAGGTTTCTGCGTTTAGTTTTCAGGTCAGAACACCAGCTGACCTGCCCAAAGCCATCGCGCGGGCTTTTGCAGTGTTTGAAGGCGGCCGCCCCCGCCCTGTCCATATCGAAATTCCGGTTGATCTGTTTGCAGCGGATGCGGCCCATCTGCCCACAAAACGCCGCAGCAAAATTCTGCCACCCCGCCCTGCGCGCAAAGCCATGCAACAGGCGATTGAATTATGCCGCAACGCCAAAAGTCCGGTGATTTTCCTTGGCGGAGGCTGTCGTAAAAACCCCGCCCTTGCGCTGAAACTGGCCGAGCGGTTAGACGCGCCAACCGTGATGACCATCAACGCCCGTGGTATTATTCCAGCGGGCCACCCGCTGGAAATTTCCGCCAGCCCATCCCTGAACGCCATCCGAAACCTCGCCAATAATGCCGATCTGGTGCTGGCTTTTGGCACCGAAATGGGCCGCACCGATTATAATGTGTTTGAGCGCGAACCGTTCAGCACCAAAGTCCCCTTGATCCGATGCGACATCGACCCGCTGCAATTGGCCCGTAATACCCCATGCGATGTAGCGCTGGTTGGTGATGCGGCTGAGGCAATGCAGGATTTGCTGGATGAACTGCCCGCCGCACAAAACAACGGTGCAGCCCGTGCCGCCACCGCGCGCAAAGCTGCGCTTGCCGAGCAGCCCGAAAAATACCAAAAGCTGATCAGCATTTTGCAAGGCATCCAAGAAACCGCCCCAAACGCTTATATCATCGGCGATTCCACCCAGCTTCCTTATGCGGGCAACATGTATTTCCCTGTAAAATCAACCGCGCGCTGGTTTAATTCGGCCTGCGGGTTTGGCGCGCTTGGCTATGGTCTGCCTGCCGCAATCGGCGCAAAAACCGCCGTGCCAGATAATCCTGTGATTTGCCTTGTGGGCGATGGCGGCTTGCAATTCTCGCTGGCTGAGCTTGGCACCGCGATGGAGGTCGGCGGCGCGTTTATTGTGATTTGCTGGAATAATAATGGTTACGGCGAAATAAAATCCGCCATGCAGGCCCGCAATGTAGCGCCGGTTGGCGTTGATCTCCACACGCCTGATTTTGTTGATCTGGCAAAATCCTATGGCATGAATGCCTGCAACGCCACATCCCTGCAAACCCTGACCGATGCCTTGCAAAACGCGCTAGGTTCCAAAACCCCCACCCTGATCGAAATCACCGAGTCGGAAATGCTCTCCAACTTCCAAATAGCAAAAAAATCCCCGCCGGAGGCATAAATCTTTAGTATCGCAATTCAGCCAGCACGCCGTAATGGTCACTGGGTTGCACCCCGTCAACCGACGCGGTTGCCACCAGCTTGCACCCCACAATATGCCCAGCCCCCTTTGCCCGAGGCCAGCCGACAAACACATAATCAATCCGGCGGTCCGGTTCGAATTCTTCGGCCACATACGGGTTTTGATTATCCCATGTAAATCCGTTTCTGTTGGCATGCAAAAACGCCCATGCATCATGAAATACCAGATTTTTGGTTGGGCAGCTGGTTTGTCCGGTTAGCATCCGGATTTCATCAGATTGCGGGTCTGCGTTAAAATCACCACATAAAACCGGCGGGAATTTCCAAGGCCGCATCCGGTCAATAAACCGCGTTAATTCCACCACCTGTTGCTGGCGAATATGGCTGTGATGCATCTGCCAGTGCAAATGGGTGCAAAACACCGGAATTTTGCCGCGCGGGCCGTCTATTTCGGCAAAAACCGCCACCCGTGTTTCTTCAGCGCCTTTTGGTTCATGCAGGTTTGTAATTTCGCTACGCAAAACCGGCCAGCGTGATAAAATAGCGTTACCCATAAAAATATTATTTGGCTTGGCGCCTGGCGCATAGATAAAATAAAACCCCAGCGCATCGGCGATTTCTTTAGCAAAATTCCGGTGGCCATCATCCCACACTTCCTGAAGACAAATAATGTCCGCATCAATTTTCTTCAGGCTCGCAAGTATCGCAGCGCTCCGTGCTTCCCACGGGCCAAATCGCCACCACAGGTTCCATGTCAGCACTTTTACGCCGGTTTGCAAAAGCCCGGATTTTGAATGATCACCCATATTTTCTCCGTATTTTTTACCATTGGGCACAGCAATTTAGCATTTGGTCAATATATTTCCTGACCTGATCACGGATTTTGCACCAATTGCTGCCAAATGAACAATTGCTTTTTGGCAAATTTGGGTGCAGCAAAACCCGATGGAGACAAAATCGACACATGCAGGCAATGCGCCCTATGGCAGCATTCAAATCAACAGCGAAAAATGCACGTTTTGTCTGGCTTGCATCAATCTTTGCCCGACCGGCGCGCTGACTGAAAACCAGCAGCCACCGCAGATTTTATTTCAGGCAAATAACTGCGCTCAATGCGGCTTATGCGTCACAGGGTGCCCCGAAAATGTCATCCGGCTGCTGCCTAGGTTTGGCAAAGAACCCCATCCGCAGCCTCAAATATTGCATCAGGCAGAACCGTTTATCTGTATTGAATGCGGTGCCGAATTTGGCATAAAATCAACCATCAAAAAGATCATTTCCATGCTGGAAAGCAAAAATGCCGCATTTGACCACAGCGCCAATACCCGCCTGATTTGCATGTGTGACCCGTGCAAATTAAAAGCCCGACACCCTTTGCTTTAATGCCTGCAAATGCTTTGCCTGTGGCACAGCCGCCCGGTTTCGGCTTTTTTCGCCCGAAATGCCTTAGTTTTTTAGTCAGGCTCTTGCCCTTCGGCCGGTTTTCAGCAAATAAAGACCAAAGCCCATAAATAATGCAGTGAAAGGCCAGATCATGACAATTTCCAGAGACAGCGTTTTGGATATTCTTCGAAATATTCAGGATCCGTTTAGCAAAAAAGACATTGTTACTGCCAATATAGTGCGGGCCTTAACCCTCGAAGATAACAACATCCGCTTTGTATTGGAGGTCGAAGCCCAACAAGGGCTGGCCATGGAAAGCGTGCGTAAAACTGCTGTTGAAGCTTTGGAAAAACTGCCCGGCATTGGCAAGGTTTCGGCCTTGATCACCGCCCATTCCAATCAGGCTCCGCCGCCTGATCTGGGCAAGGGGGGCACCAAACGCCCCCCCGCCAAAGGCCCGCAAAAAATTGCCGGTGTCAAAAAGATTATCGCGATTGCGTCTGGCAAAGGCGGTGTCGGGAAATCCACTGTTTCCAGCAATTTGGCTGTTGCTTTGGCGGCCGAGGGCAAACGCGTCGGGCTGCTGGATGCCGATGTTTATGGCCCGTCGCAGCCCCGCATGATGGGGGTTTCCGGCAAGCCGGCATCGCCTGACGGAAAGCTGATTTTACCCTTGAAAAACCACGGGGTTACCATGATGTCGATCGGCCTGATGGTCAAAGAAGACGAAGCCGTGATCTGGCGCGGCCCGATGTTGATCGGGGCGTTGCAACAATTGCTTAATCAGGTGCAATGGGGCGAACTGGATGTGTTGATCGTTGATTTACCACCGGGCACCGGCGATGTGCAGCTTACTCTGGCCCAAAAAGCAGAGCTTGACGGCGCGATCATTGTTTCCACCCCGCAAGATGTGGCGCTTCTGGATGCGCGCAAAGCGCTGGATATGTTCCGCAAAACCGGCACACAGGTTCTGGGCATGATCGAAAATATGTCGACGCATATTTGTTCGGAATGCGGCCATGAGGAACATATTTTCGGCCATGGCGGCATGCGCGCCGAGGCCAAACGGTTTGATTTCCCGTTTCTGGGCGAAATCCCGTTGCACATCGATATCCGCCTTGCCGGAGATAACGGCGTGCCGATTGTGGTGTCAGACCCAAAAAGCAAGCAGGCCATGGCATTTAGGCAAATCGCCAAAGATATGATCGAACAAAAGGTGGTTTAATGCAGATTTCAACGCGAAATCTGGCACGGCCTATTCAGCGGTTAAAAGTGGCGGTTTTTTGGTGGTGATTTTTGGTGCTGTAATTTTTTCACAGATCAAATCAATTTTGCCGTCCTTGACACCAACCTTGACCACCCCGCCTTTCATCAATGTGCCGAATAACAGTTCTTCGGCCAGCGGTTTTTTGATGTGTTCCTGAATAACCCGCGCCAATGGCCGCGCGCCCATGCGGTCATCATAACCCTTATCCGCAAGCCATTCGGCAGCTTTTTCGGATAATTCAATGGTTACATTGCGGTCCATCAATTGGGCTTCCAGCTGAAGCACAAATTTCTCGACCACCCGCAAAATCACCGATTTGGGCAAAGCCCCAAATCCGATCACCGCATCCAGGCGGTTGCGGAATTCGGGGGTAAACATACGTTCAATTGCGGCGATATCTTCACCCTCGCGCCGGTCTTGGCCAAAGCCGATGGCGTTTTTGGCCTGTTCGGCCGCGCCCGCATTGCTGGTCATGATCAGCACAACATTGCGAAAATCAATCGCTTTGCCGTTATGGTCGGTTAATTTGCCGTGATCCATCACCTGCAACAGAATATTGAACACATCCGGATGGGCTTTTTCAATTTCATCCAGCAGCAAAACACAATGCGGTTGCTGGTCAACACCGTCGGTCAACAGCCCGCCCTGATCAAACCCGACATAGCCGGGAGGCGCGCCAATCAGGCGGCTAACCGCATGTTTTTCCATATATTCCGACATATCAAAGCGCAGCAATTCAACGCCAAGTGTGTCTGCCAACTGTTTGGCGACCTCGGTTTTGCCCACACCGGTTGGCCCTGCAAACAGGTAATTGCCAATCGGTTTTTCCGGTTCACGCAAACCTGCGCGCGACAGCTTGATGGAACTGGCCAAAGCCTCGATTGCTTTGTCTTGGCCAAACACCACCCGTTTCAGGTTTTTTTCCAGATCACGCAGAACTTCGGCATCGTCCTTGGACACGTTTTTTGGCGGGATGCGGGCAATAAGCGCCACTACGGCCTCGATATCTTTGGCGCCGATGGTTTTGCGACGTTTGCTTTGCGCCACCAGCATTTGCGCGGCTCCGGCCTCGTCAATCACGTCAATCGCCTTGTCGGGCAGTTTTCGATCATTGATATAGCGCGCTGCCAGATCAACCGCGGTTTTGATGGCATCGTTTGTATAACGAATATCGTGATGTTCTTCAAAATAGGGTTTTAGCCCCATCAGGATTTTGATCGAATCGGGGATGCTGGGTTCATTCACATCAATCTTTTGGAACCGCCGTGCAAGTGCGCGATCTTTTTCAAAATGCTGGCGGAATTCTTTATAAGTGGTTGACCCCATGCAGCGCAATTTGCCACCCTGCAAGGCCGGTTTCAACAGATTGCTGGCATCCATTGCGCCGCCCGAGGTGGCACCCGCGCCAATAATGGTGTGAATTTCGTCAATGAAAAGAATGGCATCATCATGCTCTTCCATCTCGGTCATCACAGCTTTTAGGCGTTCTTCAAAATCACCGCGATACCGCGTGCCAGCCAAAAGCGCACCCATATCAAGCGAATATATCGTGGCGCTGGCCAGCACTTCGGGGACTTCTTCGTCAATGATTTTACGCGCCAGACCTTCGGCGATGGCGGTTTTGCCAACCCCGGGATCACCAACCAGTAACGGGTTGTTTTTGCGGCGGCGACACAGAATCTGAATACAGCGATCCACCTCCAGACGCCGTCCGATCAACGGGTCAACATCACCTTTGCGGGCCTTTGCGTTCAGATCAACACAATATTTCTGCAACGCGGTTTTTTCTTTTTCCTTGGTCGGTTCGCTGAAAATATCTTCGTCGCCTTCCGCGCCGGTCAGAGGCACAGATTCGCTGAATTTCGGGTCTTTGGCCACACCGTGGCTGATGAAATTCACCGCGTCATAGCGGGTCATATCCTGTTGTTGCAAAAAATATGCCGCGTGGCTTTCACGCTCAGCGAAAATCGCCACCAGCACATTTGCGCCGGTCACTTCGGAACGGCCAGAGCTTTGCACATGGATGGCAGCCCGTTGAATAACCCGTTGAAAGCCAGTGGTTGGTGCTGCCTCTGAACCCTCGACATCGGACACCAGCGAATCAAGATCATTATCGACAAACTTTACCAAGGCCCGTTTCAGTTCAACCAGATCAACACCGCAGGCCACCATTACCTTTTCAGCGTCGGGTTCATCCACCAGTGCCAGTAACAGATGTTCAAGCGTGGCCAATTCATGATGACGTTCATTGGCAAGGCTAAGCGCGGTATGAATCGCGGCCTCAAGAGTATTTGAAAATGACGGCATAGCGGACCCCTTTTTCTTTTGGATACAGGTCAGGATAGACCGGTTTCCTTGCTTACCCTAAACTTTGGCTTTTTTTGCAAATCTTCAAGGGGAAACTGCATCAACATGGTTAATATTTAGGTTATCACAATGATATGCGCGGATATGCCCCTGCGACAGCAGGGCAACCCTCCCGTTTCCACAAGAAAAATCACCTTGTAGGGAGAGATCGTTTTTTGCGAGTATCCAAAAGTTATCCGGCACTTTTTATTGATTTCTCTGGCGCAAGGGACCGCGCCCGAATGTAAATTTATGCGCAGCTATATTTAATTATGAGCAAATCCAAAATTATTAAAACAACGAGAATAGCTGTTATGATCTATCAGGGGCCAAGTTGGTTTTTGCTGGCAAATTTGGCTGGTCTCGGGCTAAATCATACCAAACAGAACATCAAACCTTTTTAAGCAAGGTTAAAATCTCCCCGCAATTTTCCCATTGGCCATTACAACAATCCTCTAATAAAAACCGGATTAGATCATTCATTATTGAAATATTGGCAGCATAATGAATTTCACGCTGATGCCGCGTTGCGCTTAACAGGCCGGATCTTTTCAAAATAGCCAAGTGCCCGGAAAGGGTTGATGGTACTATGTTCAAACGCGTCGATATTTCGCCCACACGCAGAATTTTGGGTTGCTGCTGAACCAGTAATCGAAAGATCGACATACGGGTATCTTGTGCAAGCGCGGCACAGGCCTCAATGGCTTTTAATTGATCCATGACACCATATTACACAAAACCCTTGCATTGGGAAACAGAACAATTTGATGATATTCCAAATAACAAATCTTGATTTGATCCGGCTTTTTAA
The DNA here is from genome assembly GCA_026982575.1 of Paracoccaceae bacterium. Lineage (GTDB taxonomy): Bacteria > Pseudomonadota > Alphaproteobacteria > Rhodobacterales > Rhodobacteraceae > UBA3077. The sequence continues at coordinate 18,659 of JALSGU010000010.1, forward strand.
CCTATGCAGCAATAATTCGGCAATTGGCGAACTGACTATATTTAGATAGATATAATGCAGCAAAGACTATTTGCTGAATGGCTGGGAACCCTGTTATTACTGGCAACAGTAGTTGGCTTTGGCATCATGGCTGAAAGGCTGGCGGGCGGCAATGTGGCGATTGCCTTGCTGGGTAACACCATTCCCACCGGTGCTATTTTAGTTGTGCTAATTCTGGTTTTCGGCCCAATTTCCGGTGCGCATTTCAACCCCGCCGTGACCATTGCCCGCGCGTTTTCCAACACATTTACTGGCATTGACCCGGCCCATATAACTGCTTTTATTACGGTGCAATTGCTGGCAGCAGTGACAGCAACCCTGACTTTCAAGTGGCTTTTACAGGAATGAGAGTTAACCAGCCAATGCCCGCAACCATTTTGAAGCCGGCATACCGCGATCAAAGCGCATGAGCATTCATCCCGAGAGTTTTTTATACAAAGAACAAGGCATGAGCTTGTCGTGACGGGGCTGGATTGTTATATCTTTCTGGTGCCGCATTAAGGGAATGTTATGACCGCGCCAAAACCTGTTGTTTTATGTATTCTGGATGGTTGGGGGCTAATTCCCGAACCTGAAAACAATGCGGTTGCGCTGGCCCATACCCCTGCTTTTGACCGGCTGATGGCGGATTATCCCAATGCAACATTGGCTGCACACGGGGTAGATGTCGGCTTGCCCGAAGGGCAGATGGGCAATTCCGAGGTTGGGCATACCAATATTGGTGCCGGACGGGTTGTCTGGATGGACCTGCCAAAAATCAACAATGCGCTGGAAGATCGCAGCTTTGACAGCAATGCCGCCTTGCAGCGGTTTATTTCCGATCTAAAAACCAGCGGCGGCGTGGCGCATCTGGCGGGGCTGGTATCTGATGGCGGGGTGCATTCGCACCAAACCCATATCGCGCGCGCGGCACAGGTGATCGCGGCGGCCGGTATTCCCGTAATGGTGCATGCCTATCTGGATGGGCGCGATGTGGCCCCTAAATCGGCACTTGGCCAGATTACAAAATTTGAAGCCAACCTGCCTGATGGCGCCAGAATTGCCACAATCTGTGGCCGGTTTTTTGCCATGGATCGGGATAATCGTTGGGAAAGGGTGCAACAAGCCTTTGACCTGATGGTCAGCGCCAAAGGCAATGCGGCCGATACGGCGCTGGAGGGGATCAAAGCCGCCTATGCTGCGGACGAGACCGACGAATTTATCAGCCCTGCGGTAATTGGAAATTATTCCGGCATCAAAGACGGTGACGGATTGTTGTTTATGAATTTCCGCGCTGATCGCGCGCGTGAAATACTGGCCGCACTGGCCGCACCGGATTTTGACGGGTTTGCCGCCGCGCAGCCCGAATTTGCCGCGCTGTGCGGGTTGGTCGAATATTCTGACCGCCACAACAAATATATGGACGTGATGTATCCTTCCGAACCCATAAAAAACACCCTTGGCCATTGGGTGGCAACCCACGGCAAAACCCAGTTTCGACTGGCCGAAACCGAAAAATATCCGCATGTGACGTTTTTTATGAATGGCGGAGAGGAGACTCCGGAGGCGGGCGAGGCCCGTTATGTCGCCCCCAGCCCCAAGGTTAAAACCTATGATATGCAGCCGGAAATGTCGGCGGCTGAGGTGACCGAACATTTTATCGATGCCATCAAATCGCAAGAATATGATCTGATTATCGTGAATTATGCCAACCCCGATATGGTGGGCCATACGGGTGATTTGGCAGCTGCGATCAAGGCTTGCGAGGCCGTAGATGCCGGTATCACACAGGTTTTAGGTGCGCTGGAATCTGTGGGTGCTGCAATGATTCTGACCGCCGATCATGGCAATTGTGAAATGATGGTAGACCCGAAAACCGGCGGACCACACACCGCCCACACCCTTAATCCGGTGCCGGTGGTGCTGTTTGGCGGGCCGCGTGGTGCGAAAATCCGCCATGGCGGGCGTTTGGCCGATCTGGCCCCGACCTTGCTTGAATTGATGGAAATTCCGCAACCCGAACAGATGACCGGCGTGTCATTGATTGCTGAATAATGCGCTGGCTTGTCTTGGGTTTAATGCTGGCTTTTGCGCCCATCGCGCGGGCCGAAAGTGACCCGGCGGAAATTGTTCGCGCAGCGGCTGCTGAAATTGAAACGGCCACCGGATTGTTGATCCAGGCGCGCAATGCCACCAACCGCGCCCAATCTCTGGCGCGCGCGATTCGCAGCCTGGAAGACGGGCTGACCGCGCTGCGGGTGGCGTTGCGCAGCTCTACGGCACAGGAAAATACTGTGCGTAATAACTTTGCCAGCAAATCCGCAGATCTGGGCGGGCTGCTATCGGCCTTGCAATCCATTGAAAACGCCGGTTCGCCTTTGGCAATGGTGCATCCCGAAGGCGCGACAGCAGCGGCCCGTGCTGCCATGATTATCGTGGCAATCACCCCCGAACTTGAAAATCAGGCAGCGGCGTTACAGCGCGATATAACTGCTTTGGCGGGGTTCAATCAATTGCACCGCGCGGTGGAAACCAACCTGCGTTCTGTACTGGCGGATTTGCAACTGGCGCGGGTGGAACTAAACACAGCCGAGGCCGAACGCCGACAGGCCCCCGCCGATTTATTATCCGATGCAGGGCAGCTGGACAGGCTGTTGCGCGCTGCTGATGATCTGAATTTTCTGGCAAGTGAAATTGGCAAATTGCCGATCAATAACGCGGCACAAGCCCCCGCAAGCTTTGCCAGCCTGAAAGGCAGCTTGCCCGCGCCGGTAACCGGATTGCTGGTTGCACGTTTTAGCCAGCGCAATGATGGCGGCCAAATTCAACCCGGAATTTTAATCGAAGCACCGGCGTTATCGCTGGTTTCGGCGCCAAATGCCGCCAATGTCCGTTTTGCCGGTAGTTTTCAGAATTACGGCAATATGGTTATTTTAGAACCCGCCGCCGGATATTTGCAAATTCTGGCCGGATTGGGGCAAATTTACGTGGTAGAGGGCGAAGTGATTGCCGCTGGCGATGCAATTGGTCTGTTAAAAGGACAAATTCCTGCCGCTGATGAATTTTTGATCGAAATGTCATCCGCTGTAACTGTGAATTCGTTTGAAACCCTGTATATAGAGCTTAGAGTAGATGGAAAACCGGAAGACCCGCTTTTGTGGTTTACCGGCATTGCCGAATAAGGAACCGGATTTATGAATAAATATTGGATGGCTGCAATTGGTGGCACATTTGCGGGGGTGATTGCGGTTTCGCAATTTGCCGCGCCGCTGCTGGCGCAAGAAACCGAAAGCAGTGCAGCAACAACCTATGAACAGCTTGATCTGTTTGGCGATATTTTTGAACGCATCCGTTCGGCTTATGTTGAGGAAGTCGATGACGAGGAACTTATTCGCGCGGCGATCAACGGCATGTTGACCTCTCTTGATCCGCATTCCAGCTATTTGCCCCCCGAAGCATTTGAAGAAATGCAAGTTGACACGCGTGGCGAATTTGGCGGGCTTGGTATCGAGGTAACACAAGAAGACGGCTGGGTGTTGGTGGTATCCCCTATGGATGGCACCCCTGCCTACGAGGCCGGAATTCAGGCCGGTGATTTCATTACCCAAGTCGATGGCGAACCCACCCTTGGCCTGACCTTGAACGAGGCTGTGGATTTGATGCGCGGGCCGGTTGGTTCGGAAATTACGCTTACCATTGTGCGCGAACTGACCGATGATCCGTTTGATGTGGTGATTGTGCGTGACATTATTAAACTGACCGCCGCCAGCGTGCGTTCCGAAGGGCAAACCATTGTCATGCGGGTAACCACGTTTAATGAACAAACTACGGCAAACCTGGTTGAAGGCATCACCGCCGAAATCGAAGCGCTGGGCGGCATCGAAAATGTTGACGGGTTTGTGCTGGATATGCGTAACAACCCCGGTGGTCTGCTAAGCGAGGCGATCAGCGTTTCGGACCTGTTTTTGAACGAGGGCGAAATTGTTTCGACCCGCAGCCGCGATGCGCGCGACAGTAACCGCGTTAATGCAACGCCGGGTGATATTGCCCAAGGCTTGCCAATTGTTGTTCTGATCAATGGCGGATCTGCGTCTGCGTCGGAAATTGTTGCCGGTGCGCTGCAAGACCATGAGCGCGGCATTATTGTTGGCACCAAAAGCTTTGGCAAAGGCTCGGTCCAGACCATTATGCCGATGGGCAGCAATGGCGCCATACGCCTGACAACCGCGCGGTATTATACCCCGTCTGGGCGCTCTATCCAACTGTTGGGTGTGGCACCGGACATCATTGTTGAACAGCGCCCCGCGCAATCCGAAGAAGAGGTCGAAGAGGCTATTCAAGCCCGCCGCACCGAGGCCGACCTGCGCGGTTCCCTGTCAAATGACAGCCTGACCGAGGACCAGCGCGCCGTGCTGGAAGCCGAACGTCTGGCCTTTGAGGAACTGACAAAATTGCGCGCCAATGATTATCAGCTGGCTTACGGGCTTGACTTGATCATCGGTTTAACGGTCTTATCGGGGCGTTAATAAATTCGGTGGCGGCGGGCTTGATACCCGCCGCTAGCCGGGCAGGAGAACCCCGTGACAACAGATGAAATTCTTGCGCTGCCCTATCGGCCCTGCGTTGGCCTGATGGTGCTGAACAATGCTGGCCATATTTTTGCGGGGCAACGGCTGGATAACCCCGGCAATGCATGGCAAATGCCCCAAGGCGGGGTCGAAGATGGCGAAGATCCGCGCGATGCAGCATATCGTGAGCTGGAAGAGGAAACCGGCATCAAGCCTGAATCTGTTAAGATTTTAGCACAAAGCCAAGACTGGATCCCCTATGATTTGCCGCATCATCTGGTGCATAAGCTGTGGAAAGGCCGGTATCGTGGCCAGAAACAACAATGGTTTTTGATGCGTTTCAGCGGTGACGATAGCGAGATTAACATCAACACCAAACACCCGGAATTCAGCCATTGGTGCTGGATGCCCGCCGAGGACTTGCTGGAAAATATTGTGCCGTTCAAACGCGATACCTATCGGCAGGTTATTCGCGAATTCAGGGATATGTTTGTTTAGGGCCCTGCCCCTAACGGCTTAAGGCTTTTTTAACCGCCGCCAGTTTTGACGCTGCAACCGGAATTTTATCCCCGTTGCTTAGCAGCAAAAAATGTTTCCCACCGGATTTTTGCAATGCCTCAATGGCGTCTTTAGCCACCCAGTACGACCTATGCACGCTTAGCCCGTCTTGGCCTTGCATCTGGGCAATTGCCTCTCGCATCCGCATCCGCACCAGTTTTTTGCCGGTTGTGGTGGTGAATTCAACATAGTGATCCTGTGCCGATAGAACCAATACCCGCCCTTCGGTTTTTGGGCCAATAATCGCATTTGGCGCTGTTCGCTGCATTCGGTTGCGATAAGACCGGAAGCATAATTTGTCTTTATGTTGCGCAAACAGAAAAATCTGTGTGATCAGAAAAATCGCAGCAACCGGCAGGGCCATTTGGCTGAAACTAACACCGGAATTTTCAAAAATTATCGCGGAAACCCGAGGCGTAAGGTAGCTTATTGCAAGCGATGTAGTCAAAGCTGAAAATATAAGCATGGAAGAAAACTGGTAGTCTCGGATGAAGTGAAAAAGCAAAAACAAAGTGTTTACAACAAATACTACGGCAAAACATATGAGCAGAATTAAAGCCCAATATGCCAGTATAAGGGGGAAAGGCGCTCCGGAAAAAAAATCGGTGGCGCCGGATGAAGCGATGGCTATAAACACAATGATGGCTACAAATATGGTTTCGACAGTTAAAATACTAAAGGCAACCAAATAAATTCCGGCGATTAGGGCGTCGGGTAAAGAAAAACCACCATTAGCAAGGGCTTTGTCATAAAGCTGTTCGATGTTCCGCAAAATTCCGGATTGTTTCTGCGCGACCTTGAATCGTGCCGTTTTCAATTTCAACACGTTTTGCCGTGCCAACTTCCTGAAGTTATTTCTGTGCATTGTATTGTTCTGGGAAAGAGGGCGTATTGCTTGGTTCTTTTATGTAATCTTGAACGGTTGCGAGCCTTTTTTCTGAAACGGGAATCTGTTCACCGTTGGATAGAATAACCAGATTCCGCCCATTTCTTTTAACAAGTCTCCGTATGGCATGTTTTGCCACCCAATGGGAGCGATGCACTTTTATACCGTCGATATTCTGGATACGTTCAATCGCTTTGGTCAGGCTTTCGCGCAACAGATGCTCACCACCATTAGTGGTAATTTTAACCAGTTGATCCTGAGCCCTAAGCGATATTAATTCCCCCCTGAGCTGCACCGGAATTGATAACTCCAGATCACGAGCCAGCCAACGATTTTTGAATTTGAAAAAGCAGAGGTTTGATTCGTTGCGCAATAAAAGAAGAACGCGGTGCACATAGTGAACCCCGAATACAAACAGAAAAACCCCGAAAAAGTCGATATCCGTTTTTCCTGCATAAGAAGCCCAGATAACCCAACCCAGAAGACTGATAAAAATAGAAAAAACCAGACTGAAAACCCCTGTCAAAAACCATATATTCCAGCCCTTCAGGAAATAAAGCGGCAGTAAATTCATGTAAATGATGCCGGAGCTTAGTATCGAAACAGGCGCCATTGCCAGCCAGAATAAAATCGACGCCACACCAAAATTTGCAATGGTAATCTCCAGCGCCCCATAACCGGCCAATGCGGCAAAAATCCCGCATACAATAAATAAATATTCCATGGATAGCTTTACATACAAAACGTAAAACCAGCTGGCTTTGTAAGCATTCCGTGTTGTGAATTTATTTGCACTAATGATTTCAGCATAAACTGTTTCCAGCTTTCGGAGCACAGAGCATTGGGCTTTTTGCGGTGTGCCAAAAGAGTTTCTAAATGCATTTGGGTCAAATAAAAAAATCTTTATTCCAATCACAAATTTGTTTATTTGATTATATAAATTGCCACCAACTTGGCAACTTCTTTCAAGAGATAGAGTAAAGAAAAGTATTAACCTCCCAAGTATTAATAAATTATTCGCATATACACTATAGTTGGCGGTAATGTGAAGGGTATTTTACATTACCGACCGGTATTTCCCTCAAGTTCCGAGGCTAAAATCACCGGAAAAAACTGCCCCGAAGACCAAAGCCCGAACCAGCCAACACCGTTGATTTCATGCCGGGTGCAAATTTCCACCAGCCGGTAAAAACTTTTACGGTCAATTTTTGCCTCAAGGTTGTTTCGCACCAGAATATAAGGGGATGGCGCCTTTGTTGCAGGGTCAATTTCAACCCGAAACGGGGTAACAGCCGTGGCAATCACCCTGTCATCGACATTGGTTATAAAAGTGACTTCCTGATCCTTACCCTGCCCCGACACAGTGAAATCAACGGCAATAAATGGCGCATCCTCAACCGTGATGCCAACTTTTTCAACGGGGGTGACAAGAAAATAATCCTCGCCATCCTTGCGTAAAATCGATGCAAATAATTTAACCAGCGGTTTACGGCCAATCGGAGAGCCAAGATAAAACCACGTGCCATCCCTTGCAATTCGAATGTCCAGATCACCGCAAAATGGCGGGTTCCACAAATGTACGGGCGCCGGACCACGGGATTTTATCGCGCGGGTGGCAGCGGCGGCAATGCCGTCTGCGGTGGGGGTAACGGAATTCTGATCGGGTTTGGTCATCAAAACTGCCTGTTTGGGCTAAAACTCGCGAATAGAGACCATAGCATCGGTGGACGAATCCAGTAAAGCCGATAGAATAGCTTGGAAAAACAAATTTAATTCAAAGGCACCTGATTATGAGCAATGACCCGATCGAAGCGCTAGAACAGATCAACGCGCTGACCCAAAAGCTGGCCAAAGCCAGAAAAATGCTCTCCAAAAAGGTGATCGGGCAGGAAAAGGTTGTTGATCAAACCATCATGACGGTGCTGTGCGGTGGGCATGGGTTGTTGGTGGGGGTGCCCGGTCTGGCAAAAACCCTGCTGGTTGAAAGCCTTGGTATTGTGTTGGGGCTGCACGGCAACCGCGTGCAATTCACGCCAGACCTGATGCCCGCCGATATTCTTGGCTCAGAAGTACTGGAAGCCGCCGACGATGGCAGCCGCGCCTTTCGGTTTATCAAAGGGCCGGTATTTTGCCAGTTATTGATGGCCGATGAAATCAACCGTGCCAGTCCACGCACCCAGTCAGCCCTGTTGCAAGCCATGCAGGAACACCATGTTACCGTGGCCGGTCAACGCATGGATTTGCCCGCGCCATTTCATGTGCTGGCCACCCAAAACCCGATCGAACAAGAAGGCACTTATCCCTTGCCCGAGGCCCAGCTGGACCGTTTTCTAATGCAGATTGATGTTGAATACCCCGATCGTGATGACGAACGCGCAATTATTCTGGCCACTACGGGCACGCAGGAATCTGAATTATCAGCCGTATTCGATGCGGCCAGCCTGATCTCGGCCCAGCAGCTTATCCGTAAAATGCCGGTGGGCGACAGCATTGTTGAAATGATCCTTGATCTGGTGCGCTCGGCGCGCCCGGGCGAAGAAGGCGCAAGTGATCTGGTGAACAAAGCCGTGGTCTGGGGACCAGGACCGCGAGCGGCGCAGGCCTTGATGCTGGCGGTGCGCGCGCGGGCATTGCTAACGGGTCGCATGGCGCCATCGCCGCAGGACGTTGCCGAACTGGCGCATCCTATTCTTATTCATCGCATGGCACTTGGCTTTGCGGCGCGGGCAGAAAACATCCAGCTGAAAGATGTGATCAAAGATCTGGTTGAACGCAACATCGGTTCGCAGGCCGCCGCATGAACCAAAGCGGCCAATATCTTCGCGAACAGGCACAGGCGCTTGCAGGGGCATTGCCGCCGGTTCTGGCCCATGCCGAACGGTTGGCAGCCACGGTTGCCATGGGGGTGCATGGCCGCAAACGTGCCGGTATGGGCGAAAGCTTTTGGCAATATCGCCACGCCATGCCGGGCGACAGCGCTGGCAATATCGATTGGCGCAGATCAGCGCAGGGCGATGCATTATTCATCCGCGAACGCGAATGGGAGGCGGCACAAACCGTGGCTTTCTGGTGTGACGGATCAAAATCGATGGACTATCAGGGCAAAGGTGCCAGCCAAACAAAATCCGACCGCGCGCAAGTATTAACACTGGCATTGGCCAGCCTTTTATCCCGCGCAGGAGAGCGCATTTCACTGCTGGAAACCGTTGCCGAAAAACCCGGACTTGGCGAGACGAAATTGCACCAAATGGCAGCAGCATTAGGGGATGTGAACGCAAGCGCAGATTATGGCACCTTGCCGAAACCCAATGCGCGGCCCGCTGGCCATCGGGTGTTTATGTCAGATTTTATGGGGCCTGAGGATGCCATATTTCCGGCCCTGAGCGCCCACGCCGATGCAGGCGGCGAGGGCTGCCTTGTGCATATTCTGGACCCGTCCGAGGAAAGTTTTCCGTTTGACGGGCGCATTATTTTTGAAAGCATGGGTGGCGTGGTTAATTTTGAAACCCTGCGCGCCAAAGCCTTGCGCGAGGCATACCGTGAAAAACTGGAAGCCCGCGCTGAAAAATTGCAAACATGGGCCCGCCGCGTTGGCTGGCATTACCTGCGCCATCGCACCGACAAAAGCGCGCAGTCGGCATTGTTGTGGCTTTACGGCATCATCGGATCACAAACATGATCGGATTTTTGTTTCCAATGGTGCTTTGGGGGCTGTTGAGCCTGCCGGTTTTATGGTGGCTGCTGCGCGCGGTGCCGCCTGCGCCGTCGCGCAGAAAATTCCCCGGGGTGCGGTTGCTGATCGGGCTGAAAGATCCGGAATCAACCCCGAAACACACGCCTTGGTGGCTGTTAATGCTGCGGCTTTTGGCGCTGGCGGCTGCAATTTTTGCTTTTGCCGAACCGGTGTTGAACCCGCAAACCGACACAGGCGGCAAGGGCCGTTTGCTGGTTTTGCTGGATGCAAGCTGGGCCAGCGCCGATGACTGGAATGCCCGCCAAGACAGGCTTGACGCCATTCTTGCGGGCGCCACCCGTAATGGTCGTGCGGTTTCGCTGCGCTTGCTAAGCGCACCTTTGCCAATCGAGGGCGATCTGGGCTTTGCCGCACCCCAAGATTTTGTGCCGATGGTGGCAGGGCTGGAGCCAAATGCATGGGCCGCCGATCGGGCCGGGTTTGCCAACTGGCTGGCCGAAAACCCGCAAGACGATTTTGATACTGTCTGGTTAAGTGACGGGCTGGGACCTGATGCAGGGCTTGCCGCTGCGTTACAGGCATTTGGCGAGGTTACTGTGATAACCTCCGAACAAGAGCAACTGGCGCTTTTGCCTGCGTTTTTGTCATCTGACGGGTTGATTGTGCCAGTATTGCACAGCAGCGATGGCGCTGCGCGCAAGGTAGTTTTGCAGGCCATCGGCCCAACCCCTGCGGGGGTAACACAGGTATTATGGCAGGCCGAGGCTGATTTCGAGGCAGGTCAAACCCGCATTGAGGTCCTGTTCGATATGCCGCTGGAATTGCGCAACCGTGTAAAACGCATCACGCTGGTCGGGGTGCAATCTGCTGGCGGGGTGGTACTGACCGATGGCGGATTACAACGGCGCAAGGTCGGGCTTTTCTCGCCGCAACAAATGCAGGAAGGCCCGCAACTGGTGGCGCCGCTGTTTTATCTGCGCAAAGCATTGGCGCCTTCGGCTGAATTGATCGAGGCGGGGCTGGATGATCTGTTGCAAGCCGCCCCCGATGTATTGATATTTGCCGATGCGGGCGAACTGGCTGCACCGGAAACCGGAAAAGTGCTGGAATGGGTGAATGCCGGGGGCACCTTGTTGCGCTTTGCCGGACCACAGATGGCCAGAAATTCAAGGGATATTTCCGCACAAGACCCGCTGTTGCCAGTGCGGCTTCGTGCGGGCGGGCGCAGCCTTGGCGGCGCCATGACATGGGAAACCCCCAAACGTCTGCGCCCTTTTCCCGATGACGGGGTTTTTGCCGGACTGTCCGCACCGGACGAGGTCGAAATTCGTGCGCAGGTTCTGGCCCAGCCGGACCCGGACCTGCCCGGTCGGGTATTGGCCACATTGGAAGACGGCACACCACTGGTTACCGGCATAAATCAGGGCCAAGGCCGGATTATTCTGTTTCATGTGACTGCCAATGCCGAATGGTCAAACCTGCCGCTTTCGGGGCTGTTTGTTGATATGTTGACCCGTCTGTCCATCAGCTCGGGGGGCAATGCGGCACAAGCGGCAGACCTTGCAGGACAGGTCTGGACCCCGTCCATAATTCTGGACGGGTTTGGCCAATTGCAAGAATCCGATGATCTGATGGCGGTTGCAGGCGAAGACCTTGGGCTTTTCCCGCGAAACGCCACCACCCCGCCGGGGATTTATCAAAACAATGACCGCGAGGTCGCGATTAACCTGTTGCCCCAGAATTATACATTGGAACCCCTGAACGGCCTGCCATCGGGCATTATCCGTGACGGGTTTATAGATGCCGCGGAAACCCTGTTGAAACCGGTTCTTCTGGCTTTGGCAATCATCTTGTTAACTCTTGATATTATGGCCACGCTATTGGTTTCGGGCCGCTTGATCGGGCCGCGCATTGCCGGTATTTTGCTGGCATTTATGGCATTCAACATTGCCGCTGCCCAAGCGCAGGATAACGCATTGATTGCCGCGAATAACACGGTTCTGGCTTATGTGGTTACCGGCGACCCCCGCATTGATGCGATCAGTCAGTCAGGGCTGTTCGGCCTGTCGAAAACCTTGTTTGACCGCACTTCGATCGAACCGGTTGAACCTTTGGCAATTGACATAGAAACCGACGATATTTCGATTATTCCCTTTTTATACTGGCCAATCACCCAGCTCCAGACCTCGCTATCGGATGCGGCTGTGGCGCGGGTGAATTTGTATTTACGCAATGGCGGCATGATTATGTTTGATACGCGCGACGCCCATCTGGGACAGGGGTTTGGCGGCGGTTCCGCCAATGGTCTGGTGTTGCAGCGTTTGACAGCGCAGCTTGAAATCCCGCCGCTTGCCCAGATTGAATCCGACCATGTTCTGACCCGCAGTTTCTATTTGCTGGAGGTATTCCCCGGGCGTTGGCGCGATGGCGCGGTCTGGGTAGAGGCCCCGACCCGGCTAACCACCATCGAGGGTGCGCCGTTTCGCAACCTGAATGACGGGGTAACGCCGGTGATTATCGGTGGTAATGACTGGGCCTCGGCATGGGCGATATCCCCCAATGGCAGGCCGATCTATCCGGTTGGTCAGGGGCGGTCTGGTGATCGGCAGCGCGAATTGGCGCTGCGCTTCGGGGTTAATCTGATTATGTATGTGATGACCGGAAACTATAAATCCGATCAGGTGCATGTGCCGGCATTGCTGGAAAGGCTGGGGCAATGATTTCAATGCTGGTATTTGACCCGATATTGCCATGGGGTTTTCTGGGCTTGCTTGGCGTTGCGGCAATCCTGTCGCTTGGCTTTGGTATTTGGCGCGGCCTGCCGGGCTGGTTTTTGCGCGGGCTGGCACTGATGGTTCTGGGGCTGGCCTTGCTCAACCCGCTGTGGAAACAGGAAGACCGGCTATACCAACAGGACATTGTGTTTGTTGTGGTTGACAAAAGCGCATCCCAAACTCTGGGTGAACGAACCATCCAGACCGAACAGGCACTGGCACAGGTGCAACAGGCGCTGGGCGCTTTTGACGAATCTGTGCAATTCAAAATCATTTCTGTGGGTGATGCCGGCCGCGACGGAACCTTATTGTTATCTGCCTTGTCCGAGGCGGCAGGGGCCTATTCCCCCAACCGCATAGCAGCGGCTGTTTTGATCAGCGACGGCCAGATCAACGATAGTGATGCAATAACGGATTTCCCCGCGCCTGTGCATTTGCTAACCACCGGAGCAAAGCGTGATTGGGACCGGCGTATTGTTGTTAAAACCGCGCCTGCTTATGGCATTGTCGGAGAGCAGGTCGAGGTGGTTGTGCGCATCGAAGATCTGGGCGCCGCCCCCGCAAGCACCGGTGTTGCCAGCGTTATTGCCTCGGTTGATGGCGGGCCGGAACAGCAGTTTTCGCTGCCGCTGAACGAAGACATCCCCCTGTCATTGGCGGTGGAGCGGGGTGGCATTAACCTGCTGGAAATCCGCACGCCGCCCATTGTTGGGGAGCTGACAGAACAAAACAACCGCGCGATCCTGTCGCTGAACGGGGTGCGCGACCGCTTGCGGGTGCTGCTGATTTCGGGCGAACCTTATGCAGGTGAACGCACATGGCGCAACCTGCTAAAGGCGGATTCATCGGTGGATCTGGTGCATTTTACCATTCTGCGCCCCCCCAATAAACAAGACGGCGTGCCCTATGACGAACTGTCCTTGATCGCTTTTCCAACCCAGGAATTATTCATGGATAAAATCGACGAATTTGATCTGATTATATTTGACAGGTTCCGCCGCCAAGGGGTGCTGCCCGAGGCATATCTGGAAAATGTAGCGCGTTATGTGCGCGATGGCGGTGCTATTCTGGTGGCCTCGGGGCCGGCATTTGCCACCGTGGAAAGCCTGTATCGCACCCCGCTGCGCGCGATTTTACCAGCAGCGCCAACGGGTCGGGTGATCGAACAAGGCTTTACGCCGCTGATTTCAGAGCTGGGCAAACGCCATCCGGTGACCGAAGGATTACAAACCGGACTGCCCGATGCCACGCCCGATTGGGGGCGCTGGTTTCGTATAATCGAAACGGTTCCGACCGCGGGCTATACCCTGATGGAAGGGCCAAACAACTTGCCGCTGTTGCAGCTTGACCGTGTCGGTCGTGGCCGTTTAGCCCTGCTGGCATCGGATCAGGCATGGCTCTGGAGCCGCGGATTCGAGGGCGGTGGCCCGCAACGCGAATTGCTGCGCCGTCTGGCCCATTGGCTGATGCAGGAACCCGAACTGGAAGAAAACGTGTTGCAAGCCACAGCGCTTGGCATGTCGGTAACGATAGACCGGCAAATGCTGGACGGTGATGTCGGCCCGCTGGAGGTGATCTCGCCATCGGGTCAGGTCCAGATGCTTGAATTTGAACAGCTTGGCCCGGGACGGTGGCGCGCGGGGTTCGAGGCGGATGAAAGCGGGGTTTATCGTTTAACTGAAAATACGGTTATGGCAGTGGTGGCCACCGGCCCCGCCACCCCGATTGAATTTGAAAGCCCGATTGCCACCACCGAAATTCTGGCGCCTTTGATTGATGCCACAAATGGTGGCAGTTTTTTGCTTTCGGACAGGGTGCCCAATTTTCGACAGGTAAGCGCGGGGCGCAGCTCGGCGGGGCGAAACTGGGCTGGTCTGGTGCGCCGCGATGCGTTTCAGGTGCAAGATGTGCGCCTGACACCACTGGCCAAAGGCTGGATATATTTGCTGCTGGCGGGGCTGTTCAGCCTGCTGGCATGGCGGTTTGAAGGGCGATGAAAGCAATTGCCACCTTGCAAACCCGGTTTGGCAATTGGGGGCTGGAGGCTGATGAAAATGCGATTATTGGCCTAAGCTGGAATGCCGAACCAATCGGGGAAAGCTCTGCTTTACTGGCCGAAGGCATCCGACAGTTACAGGCCTATATTGACAGAAAATTGCAGGTGTTTGATCTGCCTTTGGCCCCCAAAGGTTCGGAATTCCAGCAAAAGGTTTTTGCGGCAATGCAGGATATTCCATTTGGCAAAACCGTAACTTACGGCGACATCGCCAAAACCCTGAATTGCCCTGCGCAACCCGTTGGCCAAGCCTG
>JALSGU010000011.1 GCA_026982575.1 Paracoccaceae bacterium
TTGCCCTTGGAATATCCAGGCCTTCCAAGGTGGAAATAAATCCGGAACATTCTTGTTGAATGGGTGGTTTGTATTAATAGATATATGCTATCGAAAAGCACCCCAAAGGAAAGCCCGACAGCTATGAAATCCTCCACCAACACGTCTGCAGGCCGCATGCTCAAAGTTCTTGCCGATACGATGGGCAGCCGTGCTTGTTTGAACTTTCACACGCATATCAGCCTGGAAACCGGTTTGATTTTTTTCTCTAACCCCTTTGCAAGCTCTGCAATAACCAAAGCAAGCCTGAACATGGCTGTAGCATCGCTTTCTGATCAGCCTTTAACTTATAAAAACTTTGGCCAAATCGGGTCACGGCAAATTAATCCGCTTCTTTCGGCGAGCCAAGTCGGAGAAAGCGAATTTGACAACATCCTAGAGGACCCAGACTATATTAAATTTGCGTTTGTCAGAAATCCTGTTTCAAGATGCCTTGCCGGGTATTCCGCACACCTTACCGGAAATACACGGTATTCCGACCCGCGAAAAAAACTGTTTGAACTGATTGGCTTGGATATTGAAGCCAATCTCGCCTTTGACGATTTTGTCGAACTGTTGGCGTTGGAAGCCGAGGTTAGAAACATGATTTCACTTTGGCAGCCTCAAAGGTCTCAAATTGCTTTCGATATTGTTGAATATGACTTTGTTGGCCGGCATGAGCATTGGAATTCAGATTTTTCACGCATTTCAGCAGAAATTTTCGGAGATTCCATTCCAGTTTTTGACCCGAAGTTCGAATTTAATAGAGATCCCGATCTCACAAAAGTTAGCGCCGAAGTGCCCGGAAAAACAAAACGCAAGCTTGAACATGTCTACGCAAGTGACTTTGAGATGCTGGAAGAAATTGAAAAGGTATTTCACGGTTAAAGCCCTATCCTGCCCGAAGTGAATCAAAAATCAGCCCGTTTGGGAATCCTAAATGCTAATAGGTCCTGACCCTAGGGCGTAGACTCATAAATACCAAATAACGATAGCGGCGAGATGCGCGGCAAGAAGGAAGGTTTTCGGGTGTGGGAACGTTCGCAGGGATAGTGATCTCCAGTCCTTGATCGCCTAACAGCTCGACCGCGCGACAGATTCCGTCATGCCGCGCATCCGCATTACAGAATTGTTGTGGAATAACTGTCCAATATGTGGGCACCCTTTTGCCTTCACGGACACCAAGCACGGTTACTATCGTATTATTCTTTGGAATACTGCCCTTGATAAATGCTTTAGCTGATTTTGCCTCTATCGGCTCCACACGGCTTTTTCTACGACGCTAGGCCGTTTGATCATCCATTTCATTCGCCCGCAAAACGGCGTTGCGATGTTAAACCTTGCTGATTTGTTCAAGGGGCTGCGCGACAACCCGTCTGAGTATTGGTGGTTGCTTTTTATGGTGTTTTCAACCATCATCCCGACAATTCTGCACTTGTTATTGTGATTACCTCGGCATTTGCGCTGATATGAAAAAAGCGCGCCACTGGGTTGCCGACAACCTTGCCAAAGACGGCAAAGGTGGGCGCGATGATTTTATTCTGGAAGGGCGCAGAGGTTATTTTCAAATCGCGCTTTGTTGTTGAAATAATAGCCAAAGAGTTTGGACATTTTGCGCACAGCATTGGCGCATTTTAACAATTTATTGAGCTGTGGGCAGGTTCAACACAGTTTTTTCTGTCACCACGCAAAGCATCTGGAAACCCCCTGCTGATTTGTGCTAACGCAGAGGAAACAGATTTTACCGGAGTGACCCTTATGCCTCGTTATCGTTCCCGCACATCCACCCATGGCCGCAATATGGCAGGCGCGCGCGGCCTTTGGCGGGCCACCGGCATGAAAGATGGCGATTTTGGCAAGCCGATTATTGCGGTGGTGAATTCGTTCACCCAGTTTGTGCCCGGCCATGTGCACCTGAAAGATCTGGGTCAGATGGTGGGTCGCCAGATTGAGGCCGCGGGCGGTGTGGCCAAGGAATTCAACACCATTGCGGTCGATGACGGCATCGCCATGGGCCATGACGGCATGCTCTATTCGCTGCCCTCGCGTGAGGTGATCGCCGATAGTGTGGAATACATGGTTAACGCCCATTGTGCTGACGCGATTGTGTGTATTTCCAACTGTGATAAAATTACGCCCGGCATGTTGATGGCGGCGATGCGCCTGAACATTCCGGCGGTGTTTGTGTCGGGCGGCCCGATGGAGGCCGGCAAGGTCACCATTGATGATCTGGAAATGAAGGTTGATCTGATCGATGCAATGATCGCCGCTGCTGATGATAAATACACCGATGAACAAGTGCAGGAAATAGAGGAAAACGCCTGCCCGACTTGCGGGTCTTGTTCGGGCATGTTCACCGCCAATTCGATGAATTGTCTGGCCGAGGTATTGGGTTTGGCCCTGCCAGGCAATGGCTCCATGCTGGCCACCCATGCGGATCGCCAAGCGCTATTTGAGCAGGCCGGCCGCCTGATCGTGGACATCACCAAACGCCATTACGAGGGTGAGGAACGCGGGTTGTTGCCCCGCGATGTGGCCAGTTTCAAGGCATTTGAAAACGCCATGACGCTGGATATTTCCATGGGCGGGTCCACCAATACGGTGCTGCACCTGCTGGCCATGGCCCATGAGGGCGGCATTGATTTTACTATGAAAGACATCGACCGCCTGTCGCGCCAAGTGCCGGTTTTGTGCAAGGTCGCGCCCTCGATTGCCAATGTGCATATGGAAGACATCCACCGCGCTGGCGGCATTATGGGCATCGTAGGCGAGCTGAACCGTGCAGGGCTTATCCACGCCGAGGTGCCAACCGTGCATTCAAAAACCATTGGTCATGCGTTGCAAAAATGGGATATCGCGGTGTCAAATGACCCCGGGGTGGAAAACTTTTATAAGGCGGCTCCGGGCGGGGTGCGCACCACGCAAGCGTTTAGCCAAGATCGTCGTTACAAAGAACTGGATCGGGATCGGGCGGGTGGTATTATCCGCTCGGCCGAAAACGCGTTCAGTCAGGATGGCGGGCTGGCGGTGCTGTATGGCAATATCGCTGTGGATGGCTGCATTGTGAAAACCGCTGGTGTGGACGATAGCAATCTGACATTTACCGGCCCAGCGCGGGTGTTTGAGAGCCAAGACAGCGCGGTAAGCGCGATTTTAACCGGCAAAGTGCATGCTGGCGAGGTGGTGATTATCACCTTTGAAGGGCCGCAAGGCGGGCCGGGCATGCAAGAAATGCTGTATCCGACCAGCTATTTGAAATCCAAGGGCTTGGGCAAAAAATGCGCTTTGCTGACCGACGGCCGCTTTTCCGGCGGCACTTCGGGCCTGTCAATTGGCCATGTATCCCCCGAGGCCGCTGAAGGTGGCGTGATCGGGCTGGTGCAAACCGGCGATGTGATTGAAATTGATATTCCGGGGCGTACGATCAATTTGGCAGTGGCAGAAGATGTGCTGGCCAAACGCCGCGAGGCCATGGGACCGTTACCATGGAAACCCACCGAAATTCGCACAAGGCGGGTGTCAACCGCGTTAAAGGCTTATGCGGCTTTTGCCAGCTCGGCAGCTTTGGGCGCGGTACGGATTTTGCCTTAACTTTCTTGTTTGCTGCAAAAAAAAACTTAAAACCGAGACCAATTGAAGGGCGAGAGGCACTTTTCGGCAGGCGTCGGTTTTCAAAATCAAGAAAGGCTTTTTGCAGTCCAGCACCGGAATTGCTTATGCAATTCATCTCTTTGTTTGGACCCGGCGCACAAATAATATTTAGCATCCAGGGTCAGGTTTCGAACTTTGTCAGGTTTGCGTTTGAACTGCCCTATCCCTCCAACCGCCGTGCCTCGTCAATCAGCATCACCGGAATGCCGTTGCGGATCGGAAACGCAAGACCGGCGGCTTTTGATACCAGTTCCTGTTTTTCTGCATCATAACCAAGGGTCGATCGGGTTTGCGGGCAGACCAGTGTTTCCAGCAGTTTCGGGTCGGTTTTTATATCAGCCATGGTGTTCCCTTACGCAAAAATCATCGACGAAAGACGGCGGCGGCCGGAATGGGCCAGTTCCGATGTGGGGCCAAGGCTGTCCAGCAGCTTGAACAGTTGGGTTTTGGCAGCCCCGTCATTCCATTCACGATCCCGGCGGAAAAGTTCCAGCAATTCATCCACAGCACCGGATTCATCACCATTGGCGGCCAGCGCCATTGACAGATCAAGCCGGGCTTGGTGGTTGTCAGGGTCGGTTTCCAGCAGTTGGCGGTGTTCATCGGCCTCGCCTGCTTCGGCGGCGGCTTCGAGCAATTCTATCTGGGCGCGCACGGCAGCAATAACCGGATCATCCTGTTTGCCTTCGGGCGTGGCTTCCAGAAATGCTTTGGCCTGTTCCAGCTCGTCCAATGCGATATGGGATCGAACCAAACCGGCCAGTGCTTTCAGGTTTTCCGCATCTTCGCCCAGAATGGCGGCAAAGGTTTGCGCCGCGTCGCGGGCCTCGCCAGCTGCCAACATCTGGTCGGCGGCTTCTAGCGCGTCATCAAATCCAGCGCCCTCGCCGCCCATCGCCGAAATGCGTTTTACAAATTCTTCCAGCTGCGCGGGGCTTTGTGCGCCTTGAAACCCGTCAACCGGCTGGCCATCCACAAAAGCAAATACCGACGGGATGGATTGCACCCGCATCTGGCTGGCGATCTGCTGGTTCTGGTCCACATCGACCTTAACCATTTTGACCTTGCCACCCGCCTTTTTTACCGCCGCTTCCAAAGCTGGCCCAAGCGTTTTGCACGGGCCACACCACGGCGCCCAGAAATCGACAATTACCGGCACCTCCTTGGAGGCTTCGATAACGTCTTGCATAAAAGTTGCTTCGGTGCTGTCTTTGATCAGATCATCGTTTGCGGCCATCAGTTCCATCTTGGTCTCCGTTATTATTTGACTGTTATCTGTGGGTTTTAGACCCGGAATTCAAGACGTAAGTTGCGCCAGCAATGCGCCGTGGCGGGCCAGAAAACCGGCCTTGACCTGCATGGGCGGGCGTAAATCCAGTTTTATGGTTTTGGCAACGGGGTGTTTGGGGGTGCCAAACAGGTTGTTGGCCTCCTGTTCCGAAAAACCGGCAATTTGAATTGCCTCCAGCCATGCGGAAATTTTATCAGCCCGCTTGATTTGCAGCTTTACCGATTTTGGCACCTGTCCCGGCAGACCGAACCGCAGCAAAACCGCCGCCATCAGCCGGTCATCCAGTTCCTTATAGCCCGGCCCTACGGCTGCTTTGACCGGTGAAATCATATCGCCGATCACATATTCGGGGGCATCATGCAACAGCGCCGCCATTTGCCATTTGGCGGGGGCGTTGGGGTTTAACAGGCTGTAAATCCGTTCAACCAGCAATGAATGTTCGGCCACCGAATACGGGAATTCACCAATGGTCTGGCCGTTCCAGCGGGCCACAAATGCCAAGCCATGGGCGATGTCTTCGGCCTCTATGTCCAGCGGTGCGGGATTAATCAGATCCAGTCGGCGGCCCGATAACATGCGCTGATAGGCGCGTTTGGGTGTTTTTAGCTTCATTTTGACGCCGCAATCATTTTCTCACGAGGCCATACAGGATGGCCAAGGGCAATGGCTTTTTCGATCCGTTTGATGTTTTTGTAATGCACATAGGTCGGAATTAACCCGCGTAGCCCTGTGTAATATAACGGATTGATCATATTTATCCGCGCCGAAAGCTTTTGCGGCGTGATCTCCGATTTTATCTTTTGCAGCCATGTCAAACCGGCAACATTTTTATGGTCTTGGCGAATTTTGGCTTTTAGATCTTCGCCCAGCACGTCTTTGAAAAACCGGGTATATTCTGGCAAAAATGCTTTGTTATAGGCAACCGGCTTGGCCACCCAAGGCTTGGTATGGGCAATAAAATGCAAGATATTAGGGTTGAAATATTTATTCAGCCGAGAGGTCTCCCGAAGGGTCTGCCAGTTCCAGCGCAAAGAAATCGGCGCCCATTCACCGGCAAGATGCATATTTATGGCAGTTTGGTCATGTAAAAACCGGATTTGCGGTTTGGCTTTTTTTAACCCCTCAACCGTAATTGCGGCTTGCAAGCTGCCTTTGTAAAAATTTTCTTTGATACAGCGAGGCACATCCAGCACCAACACGCCGGTATTTAGATATTTCAAACCGTTTATGCCAAGTGCTTGCCAGTAATCCGTGCGCGCAGCATCGGGCGTGCCGGCCCATTGGGTAATGTCCAAAACACCCGAAATCGCAAAGCCCGGAACAGCGGCTGCAAACAGCTCTGAAATCTTGCCGCTTTTTAAAAATACATCTGTATCAAGATAAACGATCTGGTCGTAATCCTTGGCAAAAATTTCCGGCAAGGCCAGCAGAATAAACGCCGTAGAGGTTACCCGATTACTTGTTTTTAGGGCTGAAAACGGCGCGTCATCTACTTGGCAAATCCGGATTTCCGGATCAATTTTGTCCAATTCCACCATTGTCCCGTCAAAAGTAGTGATGCAAATATCGTAATCACGGCCCGGTTCGGCCAGCATAATCTGATTGGCAATAAACTGGGCAAAGCGCACAACATTGCGATCCGCGCAAAAAACCACAGCTTTTTTATGGCTGGCGGCTTGGTTTTGTTTCAAAATTTCAGGCACAGGGTTTCCGTTAACAGTTCTTTAGTTGTCTATACACTTTTATCCTGCTATCTGGCGACCGGAAAACAACCAAATTCTTACTGAAATCAAAGGGGCGTAAAAATGCCAACGGATTATATTGTAAAAGACATCGAACTGGCGGGTTTTGGTCGCAAGGAACTGGATATCGCGGAAACCGAAATGCCGGGCCTGATGTCATTGCGCACCGAATATGGTGATAGCAAACCGCTTAAGGGCGCGCGCATTGCCGGCAGCCTGCATATGACCATCCAGACCGCTGTTTTGATGGAAACGCTGGTGCATCTGGGCGCTGATATTCGCTGGGCATCTTGCAATATATATTCCACACAAGATCACGCCGC
>JALSGU010000012.1 GCA_026982575.1 Paracoccaceae bacterium
TGTTTGATGCCACTGAACCCGCCGCGCTGGCAAATGCCATGCGTGCAGAAACCGTGCTGGTCTGGGTGGAATCGCCCATCAACCCCAATTGGGATGTAATAGACATTGCAGCCGCAGCCGATGCCGCCCACGCAGTTGGCGCAAGGCTGGTGGTGGACAGCACCGTGGCCCCCGCCTGCACCACCCGCGCGCTGGAACTGGGGGCCGATATTGTCTTTCAATCCGCCACCAAATATCTGGGAGGCCATTCCGACATTACTGCTGGTGTGCTGACCTGCGCCAAAAACAATGATTTCTGGGCAGAGCTGCAAAACATCCGCACCCTGACCGGCAATGTTATGGCGGCGTTTGAGGCATGGCTGCTGGTGCGCGGCATTCGCACGCTGTTTTTACGCTATGAACGGGCATCGAACAACGCGATGAAAATTGCGCAACATTTTGAAAACCATCCAAAAATTGACAAAGTGATCTATCCCGGGCTGGTCTCGCACCCTGGCCATAACATTGCCCGTAAACAGATGAAAAACGGCTTTGGCGGCATGCTTTCCTTACATGTCAAAGATTACAAAACCGCCCATGATATCAGCCGGTTTGTGCAGGTATTTATCAACGCCACCTCGCTTGGCGGCGTTGAGAGCCTGATCGAACATCGCATCAAAGTCGAAGGCCCGAATTCAATTGTGCCCGATAATTTGCTGCGCCTTAGCATCGGTATCGAAGATGCGGATGACCTGATAAATGATCTTGAACAAGCGTTGGAGCGCGCCAAATGAAAGCACTGGACCAATCGCCGCTTGACCCCGAATTCGTGCAAAACCCCTATCCGTTTTATGATATCGCACGTGAACAAGGTGATCTATTTCATTGGAATGATTATGGTTTTCCCTGTGCCGCAGGATTTTCAACCGTGAACGACCTGTTGCGCGACCGCCGTTTCGGGCGCGAAATGCCCGATGATTTACGACCCGAAATCCCCGATCATCTCGCAGCCTTTTACGCGGTTGAAAAACATTCCCTGCTGGAACTGGAACCCCCAAAACATACCCGCATCCGCAGCCTGTTGGTGCGCACCTTCACCAGCCGCCGTATTAATGATCTGGGGCCGGAAATTGACCGGATATCCCGACAGCTTTGTGATAAGTTCCCGGATCAACCTTTTGATATAATTACCGAATTTGCCGAGCATATTCCGGTGATCATCATTTGCAAAATGCTGGGCGTGCCAAAAGAAATGGGGCCGCAATTGCTGCGTTGGAGCCACGATATGGTGGCCATGTATCAAGCACGGCGCGATCGTAGCGTTGAGGACCGCGCTGTGGCGGCGACCCTTGCTTTTTCCGACTATATCAAACAGCTTTTGGCTGAACGGCAGCAAAACCCCGGCGAGGATTTGATCACCCATCTGATAGATGCACGAAGCAAGGGCGAGAAGTTATCCGAAGAAGAACTGATAACCACTTGTATTTTATTGCTAAATGCTGGCCATGAGGCCACAGTGCATAGCATTGCAAACGGCATCAAAACCATTCTGGAATCGGGCCGGCCTCCGATTTCTTATTTTAGCGATGACAAATCCACCCTGCGCTGCATTGACGAAACCATCCGGTTTGACCCGCCTTTGCACATGTTTACCCGTATCGCGCTGCAAGATATTTCGATTTTTGATCATGATTTCAAGCGCGGCGACAGCGTTGGCCTGATGTTGGCTGCCGCCAACCGCGACCCGGCGCATTATAAAAACCCCGACCGGTTTGATGTTTTGCGCGGCGGGGTTGGCCAGCTCGGGTTCGGGGCGGGGTTGCATTTTTGCATCGGCGCACCGCTGGCACGCCTTGAAATGGGCATTGCCTTGCCCATTTTGTTTGAAAGATTTCCAGCCCTGAAAATCGTTGAAAAACCGGTCTATGCCAACCGGTATCATTTTCACGGGCTGGAAAAACTGATGGTTACGTCCGGCTGACCGGTTGCGCCGCCTCGACCAGCTTTACAAAATAGGATGCGCCAATCGGGCTGATTTCATCGTTGAAATCATATTCCGGATGATGCACCCCCGCACCGTCACCCTGCCCGATAAATAAATAGGCCCCCGGGCGTTCTTCCAGCATATATGAAAAATCCTCAGCGCCCATTTCTGGCGGGATATTGTCCAGAACCAGATCGGCACCGGCCACATCCCGCGCGATATTCGCGGCAAAAGCAGCCTTTTGAGGGTCATTCATGGTTACCGGATACCCCATTTCATAATCCAGCACCGCGGTTGCGCCAAATGCAGCAGCAGTATTATCAACAATCCGTTGCATCAATTCAGGCACTTTGGCACGGGTTTCACGATTCAAATTTCGCACAGTTCCGCCAACAAAAGCGGATTCGGGAATGATATTATCGGTGGTTCCCGCATGGATCTGCGTGACGGATATCACCAGATTTTCCAACCCGGGAACATTACGCGACCGGATGGTCTGGATGGCTTGTATGATTTGCACCGCCACCATAATCGGGTCGATTCCTTGATCGGGATAGGCCGCATGGGCACCTTTGCCGGTAATGGTAATAGCAAACGTATCCGCCGATGCCATCAGCGCGCCGGGGTTCAGCATAAACTGCCCGACCGGAAAATTCGGTGCATTATGAACCCCGTAAACCTGATCAATGGCAAACCGCTCCATGATGCCCTCCTGACACATGACCTGACCACCGCCGCCGCCTTCTTCGGCCGGTTGAAAAATCAGGGCGACCGAACCGGTAAAATTTCGGGTTTCGGCCAGATAACGCGCCGCGCCCAGCAACATGGTGGTGTGACCATCATGGCCGCATGCATGCATTTTGCCGCTTACCTTTGATTTATGGCCAAAACTGTTCAGCTCCGACATTGGCAGGGCGTCCATATCGGCGCGCAGGCCAATCACCGGACCCTCGCCCTGCCCTTTGATGATGGCAACCAGACCGTTTTGGGCGATGCCCTCATGAATTTCATCAACCCCGAATTCTTTCAGCTTTTTAACTACAAAATCAGCGGTTTTTTTGGTGTCGAACATTAATTCGGGGTTGGCATGAATATGCTGACGCCATTCTTTCATATCGTTGAAATATTCGGCAATGCGATTAATGACCGGCATGGGGTTCTCCTGATTTTTGGGTGGTTGATTTAAGCGCGGCTTGCACATGGTCGTCAACTGGCCATATCTTGTGGGATGAAAAAAATTGATGAATCTGACCTGATTGTAAATGATCAAAATGGCGGGCTGCCGCGCCTATTGGAAATCATGCGCCGCTTGCGCGACCCGAAATCCGGCTGCCCGTGGGACATCGAGCAGGATTTCAAATCAATTGCCCCCTATACAATCGAGGAAGCTTACGAGGTTGCCGATGCAATTGAACGTAACGCCATGGATGAATTGCCCGGAGAATTGGGCGATTTGCTGTTGAATGTGGTTTACCACGCGCAAATGGGGGCCGAGACGGGCAGTTTTGATTTTAACGATGTGATGCGCGGGGTTTGCGATAAAATGGTTCATCGTCACCCCCATGTTTTCGGGGCAGAAACCCGCGATAAATCCGCCGAACAACAGGTGCAAGATTGGGAAAAAATCAAAGCGGACGAGCGTGCAGATAAACAGGAATCTTCGGTGCTGGACGGCGTCGCCGTTGGCTTGCCCGGCCTGACCCGTGCGGTGAAATTGCAAAATCGCGCCGCGAGGGTCGGGTTTGACTGGCCCGAAACCGATATGGTTCTTGATAAAATTGTGGAAGAAGCCGCCGAACTGGTCGAGGCCCGAGATCAATTTTCACAAACCGAGATCGAGGAAGAATTCGGCGACCTGATGTTTGTGATTGCCAATCTGGCGCGGCATTTGAAAGTTGACCCCGAAACCGCCCTGCGCAAGGCAAATGCAAAATTCACCCGACGTTTTAATGCGGTTGAAGCCGAGCTGGCCCAAAGGGGTTCATCGCCCGCGCAATCGGACCTTGATGAAATGGATGCGCTTTGGAACACAGTGAAAACCCGTGAAAAATCTGCCGAATCCTGACTTTTACATTGACCTGACTAAAACACTTGGGTATTTACCTAACTGATTTAGTCAACTTTTGGAGCCGCCCATGAAAATCCTTGCTATAATTGCAACCCTGATCGGAACTTCGGTTGCCGCGCAAGAGGTCAATATTTATTCCAGCCGCCAACCGGATCTGATTGACCCTATTTTGCAGGCCTTTACCGCTGAAACCGGAATTACCGTCAATACCGTGTTTATAAAACAAGGTATGCTGGAGCGATTATCGGCCGAGCGCCGCCGCTCTCCGGCGGATATTATCCTTACGGCGGATATCGCCAACCTGAACGCCGCACGCGAAGCAGGCGTAACCCGGCCGGTCAATTCCGAATTGATCAATCAAACCATTCCAGCCGCCTATCGCGACCCTGACGGATACTGGTTTGGCCTGACCTCGCGTGCGCGCATTATTTACGCATCAAAGGATCGGGTAGCAGACGGTGAAATAACAACTTATGAACAACTGGCAGACCCGATCTGGCGGGGGCGCATTTGTTCGCGATCAGGCACCCATGATTATAACATCGCGCTGGTTGCAGCCTATCTGGCCCATTATTCCGAACAGGAAACCATTGACTGGCTCACGGCTGTCAAAGCCAATCTTGCCCGCCGCCCCCAAGGCAATGATCGCGCGCAGGTAAAGGCAATATGGGCAGGCGAATGTGACATTGCGCTTGGCTATACGTATTATATGGGCAAAATGCTGTCAGACCCCGAACAGGTTGCATGGGCGAATTCCGTCAACCTGATTTTCCCGACGCTGGGCGGGGCTGGCACCCATATCAATATTTCCGGCATGGCCATGACCGCAAGTTCCCCCAACCCCGAAAACGCCCTGAAATTGATGGAATTTCTGGTGGGCGACATGGCGCAAAGCATCTATGCGGAGGTCAATTATGAATATCCCTTGCGCAGCGACACCCCCGCCAGTGATCTGGTGACAGGCTGGGGCGAATTCACGGCTGACCCCACCCCGCTGATCGATATTGCCCGATTGCGCGGTCGTGCGTTGCAAATCATCGAGATCGTTGATTTTG
The DNA here is from genome assembly GCA_026982575.1 of Paracoccaceae bacterium. Classification (GTDB taxonomy): domain Bacteria; phylum Pseudomonadota; class Alphaproteobacteria; order Rhodobacterales; family Rhodobacteraceae; genus UBA3077. Next base: position 5,087 of record JALSGU010000012.1, read on the forward strand.
ACGGCTAGGGCCAAACACAATACTTGCCCCCGGCTTTGCTTGCATTATAGTCGGGGGGGAATCTTTCCCCCCGAGAAAAAGCGGACAAATAATGACCTGGCTGCATTTGATACTTTTGGCGTTGATTCAGGGCATTACCGAGTTTTTACCGGTTTCATCATCGGGGCATTTGATTTTATTGCCTAAATTACTGGGCGCGCAGGATCAGGGGCCAATCCTTGATGTAGCGGTTCATATCGGCACCTTGTCGGCTGTGATGCTTTATTACCGGCGCGATGTCTGGCAATTGATCATCGGATCGCTGGATGTATTGCGTGGCCGCACAAACACCGATGCAGCGCATTTGTTCTTGCTTTTGGCGATTTCAACTATTCCGGTAATAATCGCCGGATTACTGATCAAAACACTGGGGATCATGGATGATTTGCGCCGGATTGACATAATCGGTGCCACGATGATCGGGTTTGGCATTGTGCTTTATCTGGCGGACAGGTTTGGCAAACACACCCGCGAGGCCAGCGAGTGGACCTTGAAACATGCAATAATCATGGGGCTTTGGCAGGTTTTGGCACTGATCCCGGGCACGTCACGCTCGGGGGCAACAATTTCGGGGGCGCGGGCGCTTGGCTATTCCCGCATCCAGAGCGCCAAACTGGCGATGTTGATGTCTATTCCAACCATTATGGCCTCGGGCCTGTTGCTGGGCGCAGATGTGGTTATCGCCGATGATCGGGAATTATTGCAAGAAGCCGCCATCGCCGCCCTGATGTCAGCCATTGCCGCGCTGATCGCGCTTAGCTTGATGATCAGGTTATTGCGCCATATCAGCTTTACCCCCTATGTTATTTACCGGATAATTCTAGGCATTGTTTTGCTGGTGATTGCCTATGGATAATACACAATTAACACCCACCCCCCCAAGAACCGCTTTTTCATTTTGAAAATATTGGTTAAAAGACCCTATGGGAACTGATTCAATCTTAAAACGCTGTGAAACCGCCGGTCTGCGCATGACCGGCCAGCGCCGTGTGATTGCCGAAGTGCTGGAGGGTTGGTTTGACCACCCCGATGTAGAGGAAATCTATAAACGTGCCAGCAAGGTTGACCCTAAAATCAGCCTTGCCACAGTGTATCGCACTGTCAAACTGTTCGAGGAAACCAACATCCTTGAACGCCATGAATTTGGCGACGGGCGCGCGCGTTATGAAGACGCTGAGCGTGACCACCATGACCATCTGTTCAACGTGCAAACCGGCGAAGTCATCGAATTTGTCGACCCCGAGATCGAAGCGCTTCAGGAAAAAATCGCCGCCAAACTGGGCTATAGGTTGCTGGGCCATAAAATGGAGCTTTACGGCGTGCCGATCTCTGATAAGGATAAGACCTGACAGATTTACAGGTCACTTTCTATGCAACTTCGATTCTCTGAAAACCTCAATGGTATTGTGCTTATGGTTTTGTCCATGCTGGGCTTTGCCATTGCCGATATGGGCATTAAATTGCTGGATGGCGGGGTGCCGGTGGGGCAGCTGCTGATGCTGCTTGGTTTTGGCGGCGCGGTGGTATTTGCGCTGGCAGCCAAAAACCAGAACCATCAATTGATCAGCCCTGCCCTGAAAAACCGCTCGGTCCAGATGCGCGCTTTTGGTGAAATTATCGGCACCATCGGTTTTGTAACTGCGCTGACCCTGACCACCATTTCAGGGGTTTCAGCCATTTTGCAGGTTACGCCGCTGATCATCACCCTTGGCGCCGTGGTTTTTTTGAAAGAAAAGGTCGGCATCTATCGCTGGGCTGCGATTTTTGTCGGGTTTGGTGGCATGCTGCTTATTTTGCGCCCGGGATCCGAAGCCTTTGATCCAAACATGATCTATGCGGTGGTCGGCGTAATTGGCCTGGCGATCCGCGATCTTGCCACCCGCACCGC
>JALSGU010000013.1 GCA_026982575.1 Paracoccaceae bacterium
TGGACCTTGCCATGCAGCTTATTCTAACCCCGCTTATCTTGCGTCTCGCGGATAATGCAAAACGTGTATAAAGGAATTTGACCATGGAAAAACAAATGGCAAACGCCATCCGCGCCCTGACAATGGACGCGGTGCAGGCGGCAAATTCCGGGCATCCGGGTGCGCCGATGGGGCTGGCCGATGTGGCCACGGTTTTGTTCAACCGCTTTATCAATATCGACCCTGCAAATGATCAATGGGCCGATCGCGACCGGTTTATCATGTCAGCGGGGCATGGGTCGATGCTGGTCTATTCGATCAACCATCTTTTGGGCTATGATGATATGCCCATGGACCAGATCCGCAATTTTCGCCAGATGGGCGCGCGCACCGCGGGCCACCCCGAATATGGCCATGCAAGCGGCATTGAAACCACCACCGGCCCGCTGGGCCAAGGCATTTCCACCGCTGTCGGTTTTGCGCTGGCGGAACGCATGCAAAACGCACGGTTTGGCGATGATCTGGTGGATCATTACACCTATGTTATCGCTGGTGATGGTTGCCTGATGGAGGGGATATCCCACGAAGCCATTGATATGGCTGGCAATTTTTCCTTGGGCAAGATGATCGTGATGTGGGACGACAATTCGATCACCATTGACGGTGCCACCGATCTGTCCACCAGCACCAACCAGGTTGCGCGTTTTGCAGCGGCGGGTTGGCATGTAACCTCGGTTGACGGGCATGACAATGACGCAATCGCCGCCGCAATCGCCGCCGCGAAATCCGACCCGCGCCCCAGTTTTATTGCCTGCAAAACCATCATCGGTTACGGCGCGCCCAACAAACAAGGCACTGCATCCACCCACGGCGCGCCGCTAGGGCCGGATGAAATCAGCCTGACCCGCGAAAACCTTAACTGGCCCCACGCCCCGTTCACCGTTCCGGCGGATATCAAACAGGCATGGGAAGCCATTGCAGCGCGCGGCAACAAAGCGCAAAATGAATGGACCGCGCGGGTGCAAAGCGCACCACAGGCGGGGAATTTCCGCGCGGCTATGGATGGCCCTGATCTGGGTGCTTTGCACAGCGCCATGGCAAAATATCGCAAAACCCTGTCAGCAGATGCCCCCAAGGTTGCCACCCGCAAAGCGTCGCAAATGGCATTGGAAGTGGTCAACAAAACCTTGTCAAACACCATTGGCGGATCAGCGGATTTAACCGGATCAAACCTGACCAGAACCAGCGGCATGACCCCGGTTTCAAAGGATGATTTCAGCGGAAATTACCTGTATTACGGCGTGCGCGAACACGCGATGGCCGCCGCCATGAACGGCATCGCGCTGCACGGGGGTTTTATTCCTTATGGTGGCACGTTTCTGGTATTTGCCGATTATATGCGCGGTGCCATGCGGTTATCATCGCTGATGGGCAAGCGGGTGATTTATGTGCTGACCCACGATTCCATCGGGCTTGGCGAAGACGGCCCGACCCATCAGCCGGTTGAAACCATTGCCAGCCTGCGGGCCATGCCCAACATGAAAGTATACCGCCCCGCCGATGCGGTTGAAACCGCCGAAGCATGGGAACTGGCACTGAACGATGCAACCACGCCTTCGGTTTTATGCCTGTCACGCCAGGGCCTGCCCACGCTTCGCACCCGGCATACCGATGAATTGCTATCCGCCAAAGGCGCCTATGTTCTGGCAGAACCGGACGGCCCGCGCGATGTCACCCTGATTGCCACCGGTTCCGAAGTTGAAATCGCGCTTGATGCCGCCGCACAGCTGGCCAAAAACGGCGTTAAGGCAGCGGTGGTTTCCGCCCCTTGTTTTGAAGCATTTGCAGAGCAAACCGCCGCGTATCGCGCCTCGGTTCTGGGCGTTGCGCCGCGCGTTGGTGTCGAAGCCGCGATAAAACAAAGCTGGGGAGCCTTGCTAGGAGACAATTCAACCTTTATTGGCATGGATAGCTTTGGTGCATCTGCGCCGGCTGATGAACTTTATGCCCATTTCGGCATCACCGCCAAGGCGGTTATCGATGCTGCCAACGCCCTAATTAAAGGAACCTGACCCATGACAGTAAAAGTAGCCATCAACGGCTTTGGCCGTATCGGCCGTAACGTATTGCGCGCCATCATCGAATCCGGCCGCACCGACATCGAGGTCGTTGCCATCAACGACCTTGGTTCGGTTGAAACCAATGCCCATTTGCTGCAATTTGATTCCGTGCATGGCCGTTTTCCGCAAAAGGTTGTGGTTGAGGGCAACACCATCAACGTAGGCACCGGCCCGATCACGGTTTCCGCCGAACGCGACCCGACCAAATTGAAATGGGATGGTGTCGATGTGGCGCTGGAATGCACCGGTATTTTCACCGCCCATGAAAAAGCCAGCCTTTTGCTGCAATCCGGTGCCAAAAAAGTGCTGATCTCGGCGCCCGGTGCCGGTGCTGATAAAACCATTGTTTACGGCGTGAACCATAACAGTTTAACCGCTGACGACATTATCGTTTCCAACGCGTCTTGCACCACCAATTGCCTGTCGCCGGTGGCATATGTTCTGAATAACGGCATCGGCATTGAAAACGGTTTCATGACCACGATCCATTCCTATACCGGTGACCAGCCCACATTGGACACCATGCATTCAGACCAATACCGTGGCCGCGCTGCCGCGCTTAGCATGATCCCCACAACCACAGGTGCCGCAAAGGCCGTGGGCCTTGTGCTGCCCGAACTGAACGGCAAGCTGGACGGTATGGCGATCCGGGTGCCAACCCCGAATGTTTCGGTGGTTGATCTGAAATTCAACGCCAGCCGCGACACCACAATCGAAGAGGTCAACGACCTGATCCGCGCCGCTGCTGATGGCCCGCTAAAAGGTGTGCTGGGATATACCGATGTGCCAAACGTATCGATCGATTTCAACCACGATCCGCATTCCTCGGTTTTCCACATGGACCAGACCCGGGTCATGGATAACCGTCTGGTGCGCATTTTGACATGGTATGATAATGAATGGGGTTTCAGTAACCGCATGGCTGACAATGCCGTAATCATGGGTAGCTTCTAAGCCAGCCCGACAACATCGGGTGGCCGCAGTGCCACCCACCTTCAGGAGAAGAAATAATGGCCCTAATTACCCTTCGCCAATTGCTGGACCACGCCGCCGAAAACGACTATGGCATGCCCGCATTCAACATCAACAACATGGAACAAGGTCTTGCGATCATGAAGGCGGCTGACAAAGTTGGCGCGCCGGTGATCATGCAAGCCTCGCGCGGCGCGCGGTCTTATGCCGGTGACATCATGCTGCAACACATGATTCAGGCATTGGCAAAAATGTATCCCCATATTCCGATCTGTATGCATCAGGACCACGGCAATAACGAACAAACCTGCTCATCTGCGATCAGATACGGGTTTACCTCGGTGATGATGGATGGGTCCTTACATGCCGACATGAAAACCCCCGCCGATTTTGACTATAACGTCGATATTACCGAACGGGTTTCGCGCATGGCCCACTGGGTTGGTGCCAGCGTAGAAGGCGAGCTCGGGGTTCTTGGCTCATTGGAAACCGGCGAAGCTGCTGAAGAAGACGGTTCCGGCGCGGTTGGCAAATTGTCGATGGAACAACTGCTGACCGACCCTGTTGAAGCCGCAGAATTTGTCAAACGCACCAAGGTTGACGCGCTGGCCATTGCATGTGGCACCAGCCACGGCGCTTATAAATTCAGTAAAAAACCCACCGGCGATACCTTGGCAATGGACCGGATCGAGGCGATCCACGCCAAAATCCCCGATGTGCATCTGGTGATGCACGGGTCCAGCTCTGTGCCGCAATATTTGCAAGATCTGATCAATGAAAACGGTGGCGAAATGGCGCAAACCTATGGCGTGCCGGTTGAAGAAATCGAGCGTGGCATCAAATCAGGGGTGCGCAAGGTGAATATCGACACGGATAACCGCATGGCCCTGACCGGCATGTTCCGCAAGGTTGGCAAAGAATGCCCAACCGAGTTTGACCCGCGCAAATTTATGATCCCGGCCATGGCCGCGATGGAGGAGCTGGTAACAGACCGGTTTGAACGGTTTGGTGCCGCAGGCAATGCCGCCAAGATCAAGGTTATCCCGATGGATGACATGGTGAAACGTTATGCAGACGGGTCGCTTGACCCAAAAGTTGGTTAAAAAACCCGCCTCGCGCCGCGGCGCGGGGCTTCCCCCAAATTCCGGAGAGACCCATGGACCGCTCAATAAAAATCGCCCCTTCCATTCTGGCATCGGATTTTGCCAATTTCGGCGCTGAAATTCGCGCCATTGAAGCCGAGGGCTGTGACTGGGTGCATGTGGATGTGATGGACGGGCATTTTGTGCCCAACATCACCTTTGGCCCTGACACGTGCAAAGCCATCCGGCCCCATATCAAAACCGTGATGGATGTGCATCTGATGATCGCCCCCACCGATCTTTACCTGAAAGCATTTGCCGATTCAGGCGCCGATTACCTGACAATCCATGTTGAGGCCGGCCCGCATTTGCACCGGTCGTTGCAATATATCCGTGATCTTGGCTGCAAGGCTGGTGTGGCGCTGAACCCGTCAACCCCTGCCAGTTCAATCGCCTATGTGATGGACCTGATCGACATGGTGTGTGTGATGACCGTCAACCCCGGTTTTGGCGGCCAGAAATTTATCCATAGCCAGATCGACAAGGTTAAGGAAATTCGCAAAATGATTGGGGATCGTGATATTCATATTGAAATCGATGGCGGCATCACGCCCGAAACCGGCCCGTTAATGGCCGCTGCCGGTGCCAATATTCTGGTGGCAGGGTCGGCTGTTTTCAAAGGCGGATCGGTTGAAAACCCGGCGCCTTATGGCGAAAACATCCGCGCCATTCGCGACGCATCCGAGGCCGCACGATGAAAGCACTGATATGGGATCTGGACGGCACGCTGGTTCACAGCACGCCCGACATTCAGGCCGCTGCCAATAAAATGCTGGCAGGGCTGGACCTTGCGCCGCTTGATCTGGCCACCATTGAATCCTTTGTCGGCAACGGCATCCCAAAACTGGTGGAACGCTGTCTGGAAGTTTACGACCTACCGTTGAACGATGCCGCGATTGAGGCCATGCGCGTATATTACGATGCCGATTGCACCACCCTGACCGCGCCTTATGCGGGGGTTATGGATTGCCTGAACGCTATGAAAGCCCGTGGTATCAAAATGGCGATCTGCACCAACAAACCGCTGGCCCCTGCTGTGATTATCCTTGATGGTTTGGGCCTGTCGGATTATTTCGACGTGGTTGTCGGCGGCGATACCTATGGCCATCACAAACCCCATCCGGCACCGCTTTTGGGCTGTCTGGAGCAGCTGGATGTCGATATCGCCGATTGCATTTATATCGGCGACAGCGAGACCGACGCAGCAACCGCCAGCAATGCCAACATGACATTTGCGCTGTTTGAAGGGGGTTATCGCAAAACGCCGGTGGCGGAATTGCCTCATGATTTCAGCTTTGACCATTTTGACGGGCTGACGGATTATCTGGCCAAAGCATGACCCTGAAAGCCCTGATATTCGACGTTGACGGAACCCTTGCCGAAACCGAAGAAGCCCACCGCCAAGCCTTTAACGACACATTCAAGGCCAACGGAATTGACTGGTTTTGGGATGTGCCGCTTTATTCGGAATTGCTGCTGACCACCGGTGGCAAGGAACGCATGCTGGCCTATCAGGCGGCGTATCACAGCGACAGACCGCAAATGTCCTTTGATGAAATCGCGGAATTGCACCGGCAAAAAACCGCGCGATATGTCGAGATTTTGGCCATTGGCGGGCTGCAATTGCGCGCCGGCGTTGCCGATTTGATTAAACGCGCCGGCAATGCGGGGCTGCGCCTTGCCATTGCCACCACCACCAGCCGCCCCAATGTGGACGCGCTGACAAAATGTTGCTGGGGCAAACCCGCAACCGAATTATTCGAAGTCATCGCCACCGGCGAACAGGTAACCGCCAAAAAACCCGCCCCTGATCTGTTTGAGCTGGCCTTAAACCAATTGCAGCTTTCGCCTGAAAACTGCCTTGCCTTTGAGGATTCCCGCAACGGGCTGCTTTCGGCCATGGGCGCGGGGCTGGACACAATTGTAACCCCTTGTATTTACACCAAAGACCACGATTTCACCGGTGCTTTGCGGGTTATTTCAACGCTGGAAGGCTTTGATATTTAGGCAGGCCTCGATTAACCCGGCATTTCAGCCGCCGCTGGCCAGCGATAATAGCAGGCCAATTCCCATCGAGGTCAATGTCATCCCAAATGACGCCCCCAATAATTTGAGCGTTGAAAACGGTCGTTGGCCATAAACCTTGCCAGTGCGTCCGTTTACATTCAGGCGAAAGCGGTTTTTGCCCAGCGAATAATGGGTGATCCAGACCGGCAATAATAAATGTTTGAAAGTTTGTCCGTCAAACCTTGTTTGGCTGGAATGGACGCGCTGACGCTGACCACCTATATCGCGGCGGATATCCTCGGTAATCACCACCCGCATATAGCTCTGGGCCTTATAGAACCCGCCTTCCAAACCGATGGTGTGGTTTTCGGCCCGCAACCCCGCCAGAAATTCGGTTTGATAGGTTTCAAGGTCTCGTAATGGCCATGGCCCCAGCGCATCCTTGAATTCAGCTGAAACCGATTTGGTGCCCGAAACCAATACATCGTCAAACCCGCGGCGCACGGTGCCCGATACCGATCTCCAGCGGGTGCGCCGGTTTTTGCCCGATCCGGTTGTTGTGCCACGCTCCCCTACATAATGGGTGGTAGTAGCAGAATCATAGGTCCAGATTGGCACATAAATACCGCTAAAATGTTCTTTGGCGGCGGCTGATTCAAAGCCGTTGGGCGCAAACCAGCGGCTGATCAGCCATGTTTTCATGTGTTTATGCGCCTGTTTTTCCATCACTGAAAACGGCAAAACCGCTTGGGGCACAATTTTGCGCTGGGTGCTTAC
>JALSGU010000014.1 GCA_026982575.1 Paracoccaceae bacterium
TCAGTCAACTGGCGCAAGCTGGTTGCAACGGATCAATTTCGGGGTGCAGCCACAGGTTATGCCGCGCCTTATCGGGCTTTCCATGTATCGGCTCGACATCAATTTCCGCGAATCAGCGGTGTTGGGGTTGGTTGGTGCGGGCGGTATCGGTGCCACCTTGAATACCGCGTTCGATCGGTATGAATTTGGTACTGTGGCCGCCATTCTTCTTATTATTATCGCTACCGTGATGGTTCTTGAATACCTGTCCGGAGTTATCCGCGCGAGGATCAAATAATGCCTAGTATCGAAAAAAATGGCCTGAAAGTCTGGCAGGTTCGTGACCAGAAATCCCAACTGACCCGTTGGGGCATGTGGTTTGCTGTGGTGCTGGGCTTCGTGTGGTCTTGGCAAGCAATTTCCGACAATACCTTATGGGCGTTAATGGGCAATGTTGGCGAAGTAACTGTCGATATCGTCGGTCGCTCTGTTCCGCCGCGCTGGTCTTATATGGACAAGTTGTGGAAACCGATTTGGGATACGTTGAATATTGCCACGCTCGGCACGGTTATTTCACTGTTTATTGCGGTTCCCGTGGCGTTTATGGCGGCGCGCAACACAACCCCCAGCCGTATGTTTGTAAGGCCGATTGCCTTGCTGATCATTGTTTCCAGCCGTTCTGTGAACTCGCTGATCTGGGCTTTGCTGTTTGTGTCAATCGTTGGTCCGGGCGTGTTTGCCGGGCTGTTGGCGATTTCAATCCGCTCCATCGGGTTTTGCGCAAAACTGCTTTATGAAGCCATTGAGGAAATCGATGAAAATCAGGTCGAGGCAATCACCGCGACAGGTGCCAAACGCTGGCAGATTATGGTTTACGGCATTGTGCCCCAAATCATGCCTGCTTTTGCCGGTATTGCGGTGTTCCGCTGGGACATCAACATCCGCGAAAGCACGGTGTTGGGGCTGGTGGGCGCTGGCGGCATCGGGTTGCAGCTTAGTTCTTCGCTGAATACCATCGCATGGCCGCAAGTATCGCTTATTTTGCTGGTTATTCTGGTGGCTGTGGTGATAAGCGAATGGGTGTCCGCCAAAGTGCGCGGTGCCATTATCTAAGCAGGGTCTATGCCGGATTTCAAAATTGATACCGACTGGGCTTTTGCCCAATATGAACGGGTGCGGGATGTTTTGCCAAAGGCAGAATTTCCCGCAACCTCCCGAACCATTGCCCATCTTGAAGATATTGCCGACAGGTTCGATGTGTTTTTGCTGGATGCGTTCGGGGTGCTGAATGTGGGCGAAACCCCGATTGCAGGCGCACCGGAACGTATTGCCGCATTGCAAGCCATGGGTAAGCTGGCCATCGTGATGACCAATGGCGCCAGCTTGCCTGCAAAAACGTCATTGGCAAAATACAAACGGTTCGGATTTGATTTTACGGCTGAAACGGTGATCGCCAGCCGTGAAATATTATCAGCCAGCATCGCCGCACAACCAAAAATCACTTGGGGGGTTATGTCGCTAAAGCCCTCGCGGCTTGACCAGTTTCCGGCCAGTTTGCTTGATCTGGGGGATGATCCCGCGCTTTATGATGATGTCGGCGGGTTTATCCTGCTTGGCAGCGCTGACTGGACAGATGCGCGCCAGAAAATGATGGTTGAAAGCCTGTTAAAAAACCCGCGCCCCGTTCTGGTTGGCAACCCCGATATTGTTGCACCGCGCGAAGACGGGCTGTCGCTGGAACCGGGCTGGTTTGCCCATGAAACGGCGCGGGCCACGGGGATTGCGCCGGTTTTTTCGGGCAAACCTTTTGATGCAATTTTTGCCGAGGCCCGCAAACGCATTCCTGCCAATATCCCGAATCACCGTATCGCCATGGTTGGCGACACATTGCACACGGATATTCTGGGGGGCAAAGCCGCCGGTTTTGGTACGGTTCTGATTGTTGATCACGGGTTGTTTGCCGGTAAAAATGTTGAAAGCTATATTCAGGCCTCGGGCATTGTGCCGGATTTCATCGCACCAACCACCTAGAAAATCTCAACACCGTTTTCGGTGACCATGCCATCCAGCGGCTGGTCGGTTGCTTCAATCGGCAAATTGTCTGTGCGCTGCGCGTTGAAAGCGTATCCCAGCGCGGTGACAGGTTTATGGCTGCGAATTTGTTCAAGGCTGCGATCATAAAACCCGCCGCCATAGCCCAAGCGATGGCCGCGATCATCAAATGCCACCAAAGGGCAAAGCAGCAGATCAGGCACCAGCCAATCGCCGGAAACCGGCACAGAGGCCCCAAACGGGCCGGTTTCCATTTGGCAATAGGGTGTCCAGTGACGGAACTTTAGCGGCTGGCCTGCATCGATTATAACCGGAACGCACAGGGTTATGCCGCGCTGATGCAGCATTTGCATTGTGGATAAAATGTTAATTTCGGTGCGAATGGGCATATACCCTGCAACCACCGCAAACTGCTGATCCCCCAGCCATTGCGCTAAATGCGCTGTTGCCCGCGTTGCTGCATTGGTGCTGTTTTCATGGGCCAGCTTGCGCCGTGCAAACCCGGATTTTCGCGCCAGTTGTTTTTGTTCAGCCAGCTTGGTCATGCATATTCCTTAATGGTGGCGGGCCCATCATCGGCCGTGGAGGGATCGTATCCTTGAGAGCCTGGTGAACCAGGTGGGCACCAGATGCGATAGGCCAGAGCCAGTCACAGAGCCAGTTCCCTTTCTAAGAATTAAGGCCACTAGGATTTGGCCTCTCACGAGAAGGTCAGCACCCGCCACCTTTAATATAGGGGTTTATTTCAAAAGGTAAAAGGGGTAGAGGTTAAGTAGCCCTTAACCATTGCTATAATTAATATTAAATGAATTTATTTGGGGTTAATGTGGCATTTTATACCGGCATTACAGGTAGAATCTTAATCATTGCACCTTTCCCGCCACGGGAACTTGCGGCTGCGCGACAGGCTGCAGAGCTTGCCTATGCGCTTGATTCCGCAGGGTTCGAGGTTAAAACCCTGTCTTCGACCACACCTGCCTATAGCGACCAGTTTCTGCATTTCTTCCCGAAAAAACGGTTTCAGCCGCATGTGGGCAGAATTATTGCGGAAAAGCATGGGGTTTGTGTGGTTTTCCCTCAGGCATTGGGGTTTGAAAATATCCGCCAAGACCGTTGGAAAAACCGTCGTATCGAAGAATTCCGCCGGTTAAAATTTCTGGCACTAATCGCCTTTCGAAAACCAAAAACCGTGATTGTTCACCCGACCGGGGTTTCACTAATTACCCGGGTGGCTTGTTTTTCTATTGCCATTTCAGCGCGTATATTGCGACCAAATTCAGTACGGTTGATAAGCAAAAAAAACCGTGGATTGTTGCTTGCTCAAAGAATAACCGGTCATAAAATTGAAAAACCGGATAGCGCAGCAATGGAGGAAACCCTCTTTCGGTTGGCAAATAAAACCGAATCCATCCAGCTGACACCTGCCTGGTTGCGAAGCGCAATAAACCGTTTGCCCGCTGACACAGATTTGAAAGCGGATTTGCAGGTTTTGCAATCGGTTGTCATGCATCTTTTGAAAAAGCCGGCGCCTTTTCAGCATATTTCGCCGGGTTTTTCCGATGGAGATATTTCGGATGATATTATTGATTCTCCGGAAAGGATTCCGGTTTCACAATTTATGCAACACCTGAACAGTAAATTTAAAAAGAACCGGCGTTTTAATCTTGCGAAACCCAAAGAAAGGTTGGATTTTTTGCATTGGTATATGGTTCATGGTCCCGACAAAAACCAACATCCTTTGCCGCTGAATGTTTTGGTTTTTGAGGCCTTCAAAGAAGATTGCAAAAAACGTGCCAGTTTCAAAAGGGTTGTGGCACTAGGCCAGCCCGAGACAAACGACGTTATTCTTCCGGTTTACTTTCTATCTTTGCTGCATTGCTATCCGCAAATATATGGTAAGCAAAATCTGGAGCAAAATGCAGACCGGATTGCTTTTGCGTTTCAGGTTATTACCGCGCATGCTCGGTTTATGACCGATATCAAGTTTATCGGCAGCAGTCTGGCCACTTATTTTCAGGCACCTGTCGGTGGAATCAAAGGTAATTTATCACGGTTTGAATTGCTTGCCAGTGTATTGGCCCATGCGCCGGCCCAAACACAAAATTGCCTTGAGGCACCGTGGCAATGTGCCGGCTTGGCAGATTGGTTTTGCAAGCTCGGCCAACGCGGGTACCCTTTGCTGGGGGCGTTTTCCTCAACGGGATCATCGGTGCGGGATCTGCAAATATTTATAACCGGTACTGCATCCAAAGAAACAGGTTTGGATCGGAACCAGAAAATGAGCCAGCAAGCCATTGGCAACACCTCCCCCGAAATGCCGGTGTATTTACACCATGTAAACGCTGACCAAATTCCGGCTCAGGTGCTTGGCAATACCCAGAAAGGCGCCTTTCATATCGGGTATTTATTGTGGGAGCTGGAAAAAACCCCGAAATCCCATGATCTGGCCAACCGGTATCTGGATGAAATCTGGACTCCGTCCAAATTTGTGCAACGCATCTATGAAACGGCCTATAACCGGCCGGTTACCATGATCGGCAAGGGTTTTGATTTGCCCGATGTGCAAGCGGTAGATATGTCAGATTACGGATTTGACCGTTCTGACACCGTGTTTTTGATGTGTTTTGATATCCATTCCTCAGTGGCGCGCAAAAACCCTTTGGCAGCGATTACTGCCTTTCAGCAGGCATTTTCTTGCCGAAAAGATGTCAGATTCATTCTGAAAACCACACCCGCGCCGCAACAGCACTGGGGTGACCCCGAGGGGCAAATGCAAATTATCGAGCGTATGGCAAGGCGAGACTCCAGAATTGTCATTGACCAGCGGATGCTGCCATTTAACGACCTTTTAGGGTTGATCCGTGGCGCTGATTGCATCGTGTCGCCGCACCGTTCCGAAGGATTCGGGTATTTTCCGGCTTATGCCTTGAAATACGCCAAACCCCTGATTGTTACCGATTATTCCGGCACCCGGGATTTTTGCACAACGCAAACATCCTATCCAGTGCCCTGCCAAATGATCAAAACCAAAGCTTCGGCAATCATTTCACCGGTTGACGGGGTTTACTGGGCTGAAATTGACCAAAACGCATTGGTCGACACGTTGCGCCGTGTTTATGAAGACATGCCAGCTGCCACCAAACGTGCCAAACAAGGGCAGGATTTGATGCTGGATTATTATTCGGCAGATGCTTTGGCAAAACGCTATCGGATAAGGTTCGATGAACTTGGTATCAGTGCAAATTTCCTGATCAAACATTCTTGCAATGTTCCTGTGTCCGATGGACAAGGCTTCCAAAGATAAATAAACTGCGTGCGGCACCTGCCGGATTTTATAAAGTTAAAATTTTACACCATTGACCGAATTGGTGCCACGCGCAGCACAAAAAGATATTGCTTGAACTTGTCTGCAACGCAGCAGCTTAGTTTAACTGATATACTGACCTGCAGGGGAGACACAGATATTAATCTTTCGGCAAAATTTCACGGGCTTTGTTTGCGGCGGCGACCAGTTCTTCGGCTATTTCCATGGCCTCGTCAGGGTCGAAATCCAGCGGTAACTGGAATTGCGGGGCTTCTATATAAAGTCGGACCATGCCCTGATCAGTTGGCCCGATTTGCAGATTTGCAGCGATTTCGTTTGGTTTATTAATGCTCATAATGAAATCCCCTTTCAAAAACCGTGCTACCGCCCTTAATTCCAAGTTGCAAGCCTGTGGCCATAACTCTGTGCTTGCAATCGCGGCCATGCAGTTGTAATTCACCCCCACGGTGCCGGCGTAGCTCAGTTGGTTAGAGCGCTTGATTGTGGATCAAGAGGCCCCCTGTTCAAATCAGGGCGCTGGTACCATTAAAATCAGTGACTTGGCAGATTCTTTGAACCAAAAATATCCACTCGGTCTCTTTTTAGTCACTTAAATCTCATGATTTTTGGCTCGCGAAGAACATGATTGCCTTTTTTAGGATATCCCTCTCCTCCCGCAGTAGCCGGTTTTCTTTGCGAAGCTCGGTAATCTCGCGCTCCAGATCCTTTTGCGCATAATACGCGGTTAAAGGAGCGGCACAATTCCGCGACAGGTCCAGACCACTTGGAATTACATTCCAAACGGGACGCTACCGGCGTTAGCCGTTAGTGGTTTACTTTAAATGGTGAGCCGGCCGGGATCCGAACCCGGGACCTACTGATTAAAAGTCAGTTGCTCTACCAACTGAGCTACCGGCCCATCCGAGGCGGTATTTAGGCGGCGTAGCTTTGCGGGTCAAGGGCGAAATGCGTTTGGATGGCACAAACATCAATCTAATTATAAACGGATTGGCCCTGTCATGCTGGCTATCGGGTTTTTCTGTTGCTATAGGGGCGATATGACGGATTTGACAGAATCAACCGATGGCTTGGCGTTTTTGAAAATGCACGGGCTTGGCAACGACTTTGTGGTTGTGGATGCGCGTGGGCGCAATGCTTTGATCACGCCTGCATTGGCGCGCGCAATTGGCGATCGGCATTTTGGCATCGGGTTTGACCAGCTTGCGGTTATCCGGTCTGAAAAAAACGTAACAGCTGCGGTGGATTACTGGAATAGCGATGGCAGCATGTCGGATGCATGTGGCAATGCCACCCGTTGTGTGGCGCGGCTGTTGATGGATGAAACCGGCATGTCAAACCTGACCCTGCGCACAGGGCGCGGTGATTTGGCGTGCGAGGATGCAGGTAATGGTCTGGTGCGGGTCAATATGGGCCAACCGCAAACCGAATGGCAGGATATTCCGCTGGCAGAACCGCTGGATACGGTGTCGCTGCCGATTGAGGGTTCACCTGCTGCCACGGGCATGGGTAACCCCCATTGTTCGTTTTTTGTGGCCGATGTTCAGGCAATTGACCTGCAAAGCTTTGGCCCGAAAATAGAAACCCATCCACTGTTTCCCGAACGCACCAATGTGCAGCTTGTGGAGGTTCTGGATCGCGGCAATATCAGGGTGCGGGTCTGGGAGCGTGGCGTCGGGCACACATTGGCCAGTGGTTCCAGCAGCTGTGCTGTGGTCGTGGCGGGCGTGCGCAAAGGGCTGCTGGAACGCAAGGTAACGGTGCAGCTTGATGGCGGTGATTTGCAGATCGAGTGGCGTAAAAACGGCGTCTGGATGACAGGGCCAACCATGCTGGTGGCCAGCGGTGTGCTTTCGTCTGAATTTTTGGCAACAGCCAAATGAAACCGCCGGTTTTTGAAAGCTTTGGCTGTCGCCTTAACGCCTATGAAACCGAAGCCATGCGAGAGCTGAGCATCGGGCTGGAAGATACGGTTATTGTCAATACCTGCGCTGTAACCGCCGAGGCCGTGCGCAAATCGCGCCAGCGCATCCGGCATTTACGCCGTGAAAACCCCGATGCCAAGATGATCATCACCGGCTGTGCGGCCCAGATAGAACCCGAGACATTTGCCCAAATGCCCGAGGTTGATCTGGTGCTGGGAAATCTGGAAAAGATGCAGCCGGATACTTGGGTAAACCTGAAAAATCCGGATTTTATCGGCAATTCTGAAAAAATTCTGGTGAATAATATTATGGCCGCAACACAAACCGCCGGGCATTTGATTGACGGTTTTGGCACCCGGTCACGCGCCTATGTTCAGGTGCAAAACGGTTGCGATCATCGCTGCACATTTTGCATTATTCCCTTTGGGCGGGGCAATTCGCGCAGCGTTCCGGCCGGAGTGGTTGTTGAGCAAATCCAGCGGCTGGTTGACAAAGGTTTTAACGAAATTGTGCTGACCGGCGTTGATATGACCAGCTGGGGCGCCGATCTGCCAGCGCAACCAAAACTGGGAAATCTGGTGCAGCGTATTTTGAAACTGGTGCCGGATTTGCCTCGCCTGCGGATTTCCTCGATTGATTCCATCGAGGCCGACCAAGCATTGATCGAGACCATTGAATCAGAAAAACGGCTGATGCCGCATTTGCATTTGTCGTTTCAATCCGGTGACAATATGATTCTCAAGCGCATGAAACGTCGCCATAGCCGTGAAGATTCGATCCGGTTTTGTGATGATATGCGCAAGGCGCGCCCCGACATTGTATTCGGGGCCGATATCATCGCCGGTTTCCCGACCGAAAATGATGCTATGTTTGAAAACTCGCTAAATCTGGTGGCTGAATGCGGCCTGACCTGGCTGCATGTGTTTCCCTATTCGGCCCGCAAAGGCACCCCGGCGGCACGGATGCCAAGCGTGAAGGGGGCCATTATAAAGCACCGCGCCGCAAGGCTGCGCGCAGCAGGGGAACAGGCGGTTCAAACCCATCTGGCAGAGCAGGTTGGAAAACATCACCGAATTCTGATCGAAAGCCCGCGCATGGGGCGCACCGAAGGGTTTACCGAAGTATTGTTTGGTCAGGACCAGCCGGTGGGCAATATTGTCAGCGCCAAAATTTCCGGAATTTCCGGCCAGAAATTGCAGGCCGGGGCTGAATAGCAAACACAATATATTTCGGGTTTGTTTTTCGTTTGACGCAGCAAAATTTTCAGCATTAATTTGCGAAAACGGCGTCGGAGACAAGCAATGCCCGGAAAGAAAAATATTCTTGTTATTATCGTTGATCAGCTTCGTGCCGATTGCGTAACCGGCGCGCTGGCGGCGCATGTGAACCTGCCCAATATCGCGGCGTTTCGCCAAGATGCGGTAACCTTCAAAAACCATTTTTCGGTGGCAACCCCTTGTGGCCCGTCGCGGGCCTGTCTGTTTACAGGGCGGTATTCGATGAATAACCGGTCGATTCGCAATGGCACGCCGCTGGCCCATAACACCCCTAATATTGCCCGGGAATTACGCAAATCTGGTTATGACCCGTTGTTGTTCGGGTATACGGATACATCCCCCGACCCGAATTATTTCCATGCAAATGATCCGGTTTTGAAAACCGAAGAATCAGTCATGCCGGATTTTCGCGAGGTTTTGGAAATGCGCTATATGGAAAGCTATCCCTGGCGCGCTGACCTGAAAGCCAAGGGCTATGATCTTCCGGATTTCAAAGATTTTTACAACCCTGTCGCCAAGGACCCCAACCGCAAAGCACGGCTGGATGATCCGCCGTTTTATCGCGCCAAAGACAGCGATACTGCGTTTTTAACCGATGAATTGCTAAAACACCTTTCGGTTCGAACTGATCAGACCTGGTGCGCTTTTGCCACCTATATCCGGCCCCACCCGCCGTTTGTTGCGCCAGAACCCTATAACAAAATGTATCGTCCCGATGATCTGCCATTGCCAAACCGGCTGGCAAGCATGGCGCAGGAACGGGCAAAGCATGTGTTTCTTGACGGCGCGGCGCAGGCTCCGACGCTTGACCAGACTGTGCGCGGGTTTGTTGGTAAGCTTGATTCGGAAAATGACACGCATGTGCAAACCTTGCGGGCGCTTTATCTGGGTTTGGCCACCGAACTGGACACACATTTTGGCCGCATTATCGCGTTTTTGAAAGAGACCGGCCAATATGACAATACCGTTGTGGTTTTCACGGCGGATCACGGCGAAATGCTGGGAGACCATCATCTATGGGGCAAAGAAACACCGTTTGATCCGTCTTTTAAAATTCCGCTGATTATCCATGATCCGCAAAATCCGGCCCAGTTTGGTATGTCGGTCGATTTGCTGACTGAATCTGTGGATATCATGCCAACCATTCTTGATCTGGCTGGCCAGACAATGCCACGGGGCGGCGATGGCGTGTCGCTGCTGCCGGTATTGATGGGCAAACCACCGGAAAACTGGCGGGATTATGTGCATTTGGAGCTGGATTTCAGCCAGCCGGACATTCCAACCCAAAAACAGTTGGCGACGGGCACGGGGGTAAGGGATTCAAATTTGGCAATCTTGCGCGAAAACCGCTTTAAGCTGGTGCATTTTAACGCAGGCCTGCCGCCGATGCTGTTTGATTTGCAAAATGACCCGTTTGAAATGCACAATCTGGCGGCGGACCCGGCCCATGCGAACACGCTGCTAAGGCTGACACAAAAACTGCTCAGTCATAAAATGCGCCATGCGGATCATTCCTTGACCCATATTCGTATTCGCGGGGATGGTGCCTGGGGGTTTGAAGGACAAGGGCGGTGTTAACTGCCCAGTAACCGCAACCCGTTGATCACGTCTTCGCGGATTGCCAACCGCAGCCCCGGTTCGTCGCCGGCACGCAATGCTGCCAGTATTTTGCGATGGTTGATCGAGGCAAATTGTTGTTGCTTTTGTCCGTATAGCCGCCGCATGGTCGGGCCGGATTGCAGCCAGACTGTTTCAACCATGGCCAACATCGCCGGCGCTTGCGCACGCAGATACAGGCTGCGATGAAAATCCTGATTGAGTCGCACATAAGCCGCAGCATCGTTTTGTAAAATCATCTGGTCGATCTGGTCGTTGATGTTTTCCATACGATCGATCAACACATTATGGGCGCGTGGCAAGGCTCTGCTGGCCAGCTCCGGTTCCAGCAATGCGCGCAACGCGGCCAGTTCCTCTAGCCGTTCGTTATTGGGTTCCGGCGTTGTTACCCGACCGGATTTTGAAACCTGTAATGCTCCTTCGGCAGACAGCCGCCGCACCGCTTCGCGGGCCGGTGTCATGGAAACCCCGAAATCCGCTGCAATGCCGCGCAAAGTCAGCGCCACACCCGGTTGCATCTGGCCCTGCATGATCCGGTTTCGCAAGCTGCGATAAACCTGTTCATGATTTGGCGTCTTGTCGCTATGATCATTTTTTGCCATGGTTGTTTGTGATCACATTTTTACGTCAGGTCAACCCGGCTTTGAAATCCAGTTGATGCAGCAGCGCGCCATTTTGTTTTAACCAGTTTTGATGGTTGCGATATTCAGGCATCAAATCTTCTACGGTTTGCCAAAACGCCTTTGAATGGTTCATTTCCGCCAGATGCGCGATTTCATGCGCCACCACATATTCCAGCACTTTTTGCGGGGCAAGCACCAATCGCCATGAAAACATCAGGTTGCCATCGGTGGAACAAGACCCCCAGCGCGAGCGCGGATCGCGCAGGCTGATCCGGCCAAATTCACGCCCCAGCATTTGCGCATAAACTTTGGCATAGGCAAAAACCTCGATCCGCGCGCGGGATTTCAGAATTCCGGCAACCGCTGTGCCCGGGTGCTTTTCCGAGGGCACAAAAATATGCCCGGGTGCCAGGGTTGAGCGGGCTTTGCCATGGGGTCTGATTATCAGTTTTTCACCCAGAAACGGAATGCTGACCCCCGGGGCAACAATGATCCGTTTCGGGGCCGCATCAACGCGCAACCGCAGCCAGCTTTCCTGTTGTCCTAAAAATTGCCGGGCTTCTTTCATCGAGACCCTTGGCGGCATTGTCAAAACCGGCCTGCCGTCAACGCTGGAAACCCGCAAGGTCAACCGTTTGGCGCGGGCATTACGTCGCAGCGCAACCACCATTTCCGGTGTGCCGATCTTTAATGTAGCGGTCATGGTTTTTTTACATTGGCCCGCATATCGCTGATAAATTTTTTGACCT
This sequence comes from Paracoccaceae bacterium, assembly GCA_026982575.1. Taxonomy (GTDB): domain Bacteria; phylum Pseudomonadota; class Alphaproteobacteria; order Rhodobacterales; family Rhodobacteraceae; genus UBA3077. The sequence goes on from JALSGU010000014.1 coordinate 11,545, forward strand.
TGGGTTGAATGGAGTTGCGCCATCTAGACCCGTTGAAAACCCCGTAATGGCCAACTTTTTCCTGCACAAAATGCATGCGCTTTTTGTCGGGCAGGTTTGGTGTTAACCGGTGCGCGGCTTCGGTCTGGCCCAGCCCTGTGATGTCGTCTTTTTCGCCCTCGATCGTAAGCAGGGCAATATCGGTGATAGCGGTGGTATCAACCAAACGGTTGCGATACATATATTTGCCAACCGCCAGCAGACGTTTTTGGAAAACCCGCTCAATGGTTTGCAGATAAAATTCGGCGGTCAGGTCCATCACCGCCATATATTCGTCGTAAAACCGGCGATGGGATTCAACGCTGTCGCCGTCGCCTTCAATCAAGTGTTTAAACTGGTTTTTATGGGCATCGACATGTTTATCCAGATTCATCGACATAAAACCGGATAGTTGCAAAAAACCCGGATAAACCTTGCGCAAAAACCCTGCATTGGGCCATGGAACAGAAACGATAACATTGTTTTTGAACCAGCCAAGCGGTTTGCTTGTCGCCAGTTCATTGGGCTTTTTGGGATTACACGCCGTATCAACGGGTGATCCCATCAAGGTAATGGATGCGGGGCGGCTTGGGTTGTTATCCATAGCCATCAATGCGGCTGCCACCATCATCGGCACCCCGGGCTGGCACACGGCCATCACTGCAGGGCGTTCGCCATCCGCTGCCAGAATTTGGCAAAAATCAATCAGGTAATCAACATAATCATCCAGATCGAATTCGCCCGCGCTTTGTGGCACGTCGCGGGCATCGACCCAGTCGGTGATGTAAACATCATGGTCGGGCAGCATTGCGGTAACTGTGCTGCGCAGCAAGGTTGCGTAATGGCCCGACATCGGGGCGATGATCAAAACTTTGGGCTGGTCGGTCCCGGCATTATCACCACGCTTGAACCGCAACAGGTTGCAAAATGGCAGCTCAAGCACGGTTTCTTCGGTGATTTTCACCTTTTGCCCGTTAACAATGGTGGTTTTGATGCCAAATTCCGGTTTGGCATAGCGGCGCGTGGCGTTGATAAACATATCACATGCAGCGGCGGTAACCCGCACCCCATAGCTGGAGGCAAACGGATTATAGGGGTTAAGCATCGATTCTTTGCTTAGCCTTGCCGCAGCCCGTAATGGCCCCACAGCGGCATGGGTGAATTCATAAGCATGGTACAGCATAAAATTTCCAATCTGGTTAAACCCAGCCTAGGCGTCATATTGCAATGCATCAAGCAGTTTTCGCAGTTGCAACATAAACTAACCGCGCTTAATTCGACCAAAGCCTTTGACATTACCCCGCTGCATGTGGCACTTGGCGTTAAATTGCAATTCTTTACCTGAACGAGGGAATAAAATGCCCAAAGAAGAATGGGGTATAAAACGCGCTTGCCCCAAATGCGCTGTCCGGTTTTACGATCTGGAAAATGACCCGATGACCTGCCCGTCATGTGGCGAGGAAATGACCCTGGAAAGCCTTGCCGAGGCGGCCAAATCCCGTGGTTTTGTCAAACCAAAAGCCGCAGGCCCGAAAAAGCCCGCACCCGCTGCCGCAGATGATCTGGAAGTAGTGCTGGACGATGATGACGACACAGTAGCAACCGTTGGTGATGATTTACTGGATGATGATGACGATGACGACGCATCAAACCTTGAAGAAATAGCCGATGTCGCCAAAGAAGAAGACGATAGCTGATTTGAATGCCCCCTGTATATCAGGGGGCTAATTCGAGGCCGCATAGGTTTGCACAAACATATAAACCCATTCACCTTTGTAATTTTCATTTTTTGCACGCAGTTCCGCGATGCGGGTTTATAAAAAGGCCGGATAAGGCTCGATAGCTTTAATATCCGGCCTTCTCAAGATTCCGCATTACCAACCAGATCGACGCGCCAACCTGTGAAACATCACCATCGGCCTGATTAACTGATTTTGGCAGGTATATGTCTTCTGAATTGCCCGAACATTGCATTGCGGTTTGGCACCATGAAGCTACTGGCGAATTTATCCAGCTAAACCACGATCTGTTCAGCCCCGATCGCGTAATATCCGCCCCTGTTGTTTTTGCCAGTCACGTTTTTTCTCGGTGGCGCGTTTGTCTTGCGCTTTTTTGCCTTTGGCGATGCCCAGCAATAATTTGGCGCGGCCTTTATCGTTGAAATAGATTTTCAGCGGTACCAACGCCATGCCTTCCCGGCCAATGTTTTTCCACAGATTGCCCAATTCACGTTTGCTAACCAATAGCTTGCGCTTGCGGCGTTCCTCGTGCTGAAAGGTTTTTGCCTGTTCGTATTTGGGCACATGGGAATTGATCAGCCACAATTCACCGTCTTCGATATTGGCATAGCTTTCGGCAATATTCACCCCGCCAGCCCGCATGGCTTTTACCTCGGAGCCAACCAGCATGATGCCACATTCCAGTGTGTCCTCAACCGCATAATTATAGCGCGCCTTACGGTTTTCCGCGACGGTTTTATTATTGGGGTCAGATTTCTTGCGTGGTGCCATAAGGTTGATTTAGCCACCCCGGCGAGCAATGTCCAGATCAAGCGCTTGACCTTGCAACTTGGCACCCCCTAAGCTGCAATTTCTTTGATGTCAGGAATTTCATGACCAAATCTTTTGCTTTTTGGGCCAGGGTTATTTTGGTGGCACTATGTATTTCAGGCCTGATTTATGCTTGGAAATCAGGGGTTTTGGGTGATTTACAACAAGACATGAGCCGAGAGGTCATTGAAAACTGGGTGGTGCGGGCCGGATGTTGGGGGCCAGCCATTGTTATCTTGCTGATGGTGGTGGCGGTGGTAGCGTCGCCAATTCCCAGTGCTCCGATTGCATTGGCGGCGGGGGCGGCATACGGGCATACCAATGGCACAATTTACATCGTGATCGGGGCAGAAACCGGCGCGCTTGTTGCATTTGGTTTGGCGCGGTTTCTGGGGCGCGGGGCGGTTTTGAAATGGTTCGGGGATAAGGCCGATGCGGGCTTGTTGGGGTCACAGAATGCGCTGACCGCAACGGTGTTTTTGTCGCGCCTTATGCCGTTTATATCTTTTGATCTGGTCAGTTATGCGGCCGGGTTAAGCGCCTTGCATTTCTGGCGTTTTGCCCTTGCGACACTGGCCGGAATTATCCCTGCCAGTTTCCTGCTGGCCCATTTTGGTGGCGAAGTCGCAAGCGGAGGCATGGGTGGGGCAACCACATGGATGGTGCTGGGTTTGGGGTTAATCACCGGCGCACCGCTGATCTGGGCGGCTTTGAAAAAACCCAAACCCCCGACCAATGGCTCTAGCTAATCAGGCCGGTTTGTTGCATGGCAGCCTTGATTTCGGCTTTGGTGCTGTCAAGCAGGCCTGTCAGGGGCAGGCGCACCTCTTCGCTGCATTTACCCAGCAAAGACAATCCGTATTTGGCACCGGCAACCCCTGGTTCGCGGAAAATGGCCTCGTGCAGCGGCATGATTTTATCTTGCAATTCCAATGCTTTATCGAAATTTCCGGTCAAGGTTTCAGCCTGAAATTCAGCACAAAGCGCCGGTGCCACATTTGCGGTGACAGAAATACAGCCAACCCCGCCATGGACATTAAAGCCCAGCGCGGAGGCGTCTTCGCCGGATAATTGCACAAAATCATGGCCGCAAGTGGCGCGCTGCTGGCTAACACGGGCAACATCGCCGGTGGCATCTTTGACGCCGATTATGCGCGGCAAACGCGCTAATTCGCCCATGGTTTCAGGGGTCATATCCACAATCGATCGCCCCGGGATGTTATAAATAATAATCGGAATATCGCTGCAATCATGCAGCTCTGTATAATGGGCGACCAAACCACGCTGGGTGGGCTTGTTGTAATAAGGCGTAACCACCAGCGCCGCTGTTGCGCCGATTTCTTGGGCAAATTGCACCAGACCAACCGATTCCGCTGTGGCGTTAGAACCCGCACCGGCAATAATCGGAATTCGACCCGCGGCGGTTTCCACGCAAATTTTGATAACCTCGCGGTGTTCATCATGGCTAAGGGTCGGGGTTTCGCCGGTGGTGCCCACAGCGGTGATGCCGCTGGAACCTTGGGCAATATGCCATTCTACAAGGTCTTTCAGCGCCTTTTTGTCGATTTCACCGTTGGAAAAAGGCGTGACAAGGGCGGGAATTGAACCTGTGAACATGGGGGTCTCCGGTTTTTGGAAAAAGCATAAAAGCGGCACGAACATACCCAAGCCAGCCAAGGCGCGCAAGGGGCCACGGCGTTAAATGCTGGCATTTGCAAAGGCAGTTGTGATAGGTATTTGGCAAACATAAACAATAAGAAAAGCAGGCAGGTATGGAGGTTTACCTTCACTTGGGCGCCCATAAAACCGCGACCACGTTTATTCAGCAAACCATGCAGAGCAATGCTGAAACGCTTGCTAAATCCGGTATTTTTGCGCCGCGACTCGAGGATATCCGGGCGGCAATCACCCCGGGAATGGCGGGTAAGCCGATGTTGGGGTTTGAGGAATATATTTCGTTGATTGTGCCGGAAAATACATTGTCTCACGAGGCCCTTCCTGAACGTTTGATCCTGTCCGATGAAAATATGGTCGGATATCCGGCAGAAATTTTTGCCAAAGGTGTGTTTTATCTGGATGCAAAACAACGGTTAAAGGTTTTGAAATCCTGGTTGCCTGCGCCCCCGACAAAAATTGTTTTTGCTGTGCGGCCCTATACAACGTTTTTTTCCTCGGCTTATGCCCAATGGCTGGGGCCTTTTGCCAAAAAATACGGGCCTGAAAAACGCTTTATCCCGCGCGAGGTTATTCATAAAAAAATATCGGGGCTGAAACGTGGCTGGCCCGCGATTATTCGGGATGTACAAAAGATTTTTCCTGATTCGCAGATTATTGTTAAAGAATACCGGCCAGCGCCTGAATATTTGCAAGAAATGTTTGAAATTCTGCTTGGCGACAGTGCTGGTGAATTAAAATACAATGCCGGATATTTCTGGAATCGCGGGCTTTCGGCTGATTTGGTTTCTGAACTTGAAGCCCAACTGGCCAAAGGCGAGGCAAACCCTGAATCTGTGGCAAAAATACGTGCACAACGCAGCAAAAATCCGTCTGACCTGGGCGCGCATTTCTGGCCGGATGACCAGCGCAAGGCGCTTTTGTTGCGTTATGAAGCCGATATTCTGACCCTGAAAGACATGACCAACAATAAGTTGATTTGGATGGGCTAAGGAAAGGGGCGACGGCCGCGTTAAAATATGTTACTCCCGCCCAGTATTTTTATTCGAGAGCATAATGCGGGCAATTAATTTCAGGATCGTTATTTTTTTATTTTTTTGGAGCATTACGCCCGTTGTGGCGCAATCCCCCGAAGAAGACGGCGCGGCCCTGGCCTCGGCGCTGGATGCTGCCAGCGGCAAAGACTGGCTGACTGCTATCATCATTGCAGAAACTTTGTCTGATCCCGTTGCCACAGATATTATTGACTGGATGCGGCTTCGGGCGGGTGAAGGCACATTTGCCGAATATGAATTTTTCCTGACCGAAAATGCCGACTGGCCAGGGCTGAAACGCCTGCAAAAAGTTGGTGAGCGCACCATACCGGAAGATCTGCCCGCCGCACGGGTGTTGTCTTATTTCGCACTGCGCAAACCCCAGACCGGTTTGGGGGTGATCCGCTATGCGGCGGCCCAAAACCGGCTTGGGCGCATCCCCGAGGCCCGTCAGGAGGTAATCCGCGCTTGGCAGGGCATGGAATTGACACTGGGGGAGTTGCGGCAATTATCGGAAGAATATTCCGGTGTTTTGCAAAGGTTTCACGATGACCGGCTGGATTGGTTATTATGGGAAGGAAAAACCGTCGCTGCCGAAGCTATGTTTGAATATGTCAGTGAAAACCAACAAAAACTGGCCAAAGCCCGCATCGGATTGCAGCGCGGCACCAACGGGGTGGATGCATTGATTGCCGCTGTGCCTGCGGCTTTGGCCAATGATCCGGGGTTGGCTTATGACCGTTTTATATGGCGGATCAAAAAAGGCTATTGGGATAGCGCCAGTGAAATGCTGGAAGAGCGCAGCGCCGCGGCTGATTTGCTTGGGCGGTCCGAATACTGGGCCAGCAGGCGGCGTGGATTTGCCCGCCGTGCCATGCGGGCCGAACGCTATGATCTGGCTTATGAACTGGCCAGCCGGCATTATTTAAGCGCGGGCAGTAACTATGCAGATCTGGAATGGCTGTCAGGGTTCATTGCTTTGGAAAAACAGGACGATCCTGCCAAAGCGTTGGTCCATTTCCAGAGCTTTGATGCGGCGGTGCGGTCTCCGATCAGCGTTGGGCGCGCCGGATATTGGCTGGGCCTGACTTATATTGCGCTGGATGACCCCGATGCCGCAATGGCCAGTTTCGCGCGGGGTGCGGAATTTCAAACCAGTTTTTATGGGCAGCTGGCAGCGGAACGGGCAGGTATTGCAGCGGATGTTCGGCTTCAGGGGTATGATCTGCCGCCGGACTGGACGGTTTCAGATTTTCTGACTGACGAATCCGTGCGCGCCGCGGTGCTGTTTTATTTTGCCGAAGAGCCGCTTTTGGCGCGGCAATTCTTCTCTCATGTCAGCGAAAGCCTGCCCGCCCAAGAACAAGAGGCATTGGGTCAGTTGGCCATTGATCTGGAGCTGCCCCATACCGCACTTGCCATCGCTAAAATAGCAGCCCGCAGCGGCACGGTGTTGCCCGACGCCTATTATCCGGTGACCGAGCTGGCATATTTCAGCGTTGATATTCCCGGGGAATTGGCCATGGCGATCGCCCGACAGGAAAGTGAATTTTATGTGCGCGCCCAAAGCAGCGTTGGTGCGCGCGGGTTAATGCAGGTAATGCCCGACACTGCGCGCCAGGTTGCCAATGAAATCGGCATTGAATTTTCGCGTAACAGGTTGCTAAGCGACTGGCGCTATAATGCGCGGCTTGGCACGGCTTATCTGGCGGGGTTGATCGAGGATTATGACGGATCATATCTGCTGGCGGTTGCGGCTTATAATGCCGGTCCATCACGGGTTAACCGCTGGATCGAGGATTTTGGCGACCCGAGGCTTTCAACAGTTGATCCGGTTGTCTGGATTGAATCCATTCCGTTCCGCGAGACCCGGAATTATGTGCAGCGGGTGATGGAAGCATTATTTGTATACCGCGCCCGCATCAGCGGCAAAGTACCCGAACTGACACTGGAATCCGAGCTGGGCCAAACTGCGTTATAACCCGATTCGCAGAAACCTGCTTTGGCAAGACCAGTGGCGGGTGGGCTGAACTGACAAAACCCGTTGCTTTGCCAAGCAAGATAATATGGTTTTGACAGCGCTGCCGAAACGGGGCAGGGCCATTTTGTTCGGGCAAACCTTATCTCATTATAGAGGAGTTTCTGGGCGCAGGATATCCATCAGGATTAGGCCTTGAAGCTTCTGTAATTTGCCTTACTGCGCAAAGAAGTGTGCTTTTTCCAATTCATACCTGAATGTCTCAAAATCTTCGGCATAAAATGCGCGGATTCTTTCGATATTCCTGTCTGAAATATTGGCCTTGATCGCTGCATGCGATTTTTGCCTGTGGATGTTCTTGGAGAAGTCAAACATGACCCCGAGATCCTCTTGTACCGTATTCAGGTTTTCGATGATCCCGTCCTCGAATCTGAACACTTTTGTTGTTTCTTCGATGAAGGCGGACTGTTTGTTCAGGTGATTGTCAAGAACCCGGGGGTTGGTGTCCAGAATTGTCGAGAACTGGGCAAACCACTCGTCAAACCCGGGGAAGTCGTCACCGTTGCGGAACCGCCGGCCCATGCGCATTTTGTAGGCACTGACAAGCCGGTCCAGCGGGTGGCGAACAAAGGCAAAGCGATAGTCGATGAAACTTGCAGGGAAAAGCGGGGCCAGCAGTTCGGCATCAAAATGCTGAGGTGTGCACTGGTAATAGGTCTGGTTCATCCATGGATGGAAAAAACCGATTTCCCCGTGTTGTGCCAAATATCGCTCGACAGTTTCCCCTCCGGTTTTCGGGATATGTACAAAAAGGATATTCTTTTCTTTAATTCTAACAATAGGCATTTGTAAGTCTTTCATGAGGTGTAATATGGGCAGAGTACTTCATTGGCGGATTGCTCCTTGCCCTATTGGCACTTTTTGATGAAGGCACGAAATCCTTTTGTTTCGCAGATTTTAATCGCAAATGAAGGGCGATAATGATGTGGGTCGGGATGTGGCGCCGCAAATTCTTCTTTGGTGCGAAGGGTTTCCAGATCATAGGTTTTTCGGGGCTGGTTGCTGTAAAAAACACCATATCTCTCCTCCATTATTTTGCAAAGCGCGTGGCTTATTTCCAGAAAAGATTCGCAAAATTCTTTTGAGAGATTCTTTTGGTCGCGACGCGGCAAGATACTTGGGGGTAAAAATATTGGAATTTCCGGGTGATGGGTTGAAATGGTTTCCATGAAGCGCTCGGAATGGTGCTGATGTGTACGCCACCATTCAAACAATACATCCGGTGAAATTGGCGTGCCGGAAGTTGGGATATGTTGCTGATCCGAAGATTTTGTTCCGGGAGGAACGATATAGTATCCTTTGTTAAACAGTCGATGGATGAAAAGGCGTTCGGTAGTGGGCTGTGTGAATACAATCCCGGATATTTCTTTAATGGCAATTGGAGCGACAGAACCCATGACAACATGTTTCTGGCCAAAATTATAATATTTGCTTTTGTTAACAACCGGATTGAACTCCAGCACGCCGTTGCTTAACGTAAAAGGCGAGGTGTTCGCGGCAAAGCGCCAAGCATTTGCATGCCAGACAACAGTTTTTGCGGTAAACCCCAGAGAATCAAAAAATTCTTTTTCAACCTGGTTCCATGCGGTTGTCATGGAGCCGCCAAGTATCAGCAGTGTTTTATTGCTGGTCATGGCTTAAACTGTTCCAGCAAGTATTCTTCACATTGCGGGTCCATGGTATCAAATTTGGCAGTGGTTTCACCGGCCTTGCCTTTGTCACATTTTTTCAGCTTTCCATGGACGTCAAAAAAATGCTTCATCACGATTTCGACCCCTTCATCACGAACTGTTCTCAGGTTCTCGTTGTAAAAAATGCCTCGGCTTGCGGGGTTGGTCACAATCTCGAAAGATGGAAAATAGTCAATATTCGGAAATTTCTCTTCCAGCTCTCCGGTAACTGCCCGTAAAACCGATTTGGAATAGATTGTTGACTGCAATACATGCCGATTTGCTGCCGTCGCCGTAAGCGGCACCGGGGAAACCGTGAGCAGAATTCTGACCGGACTGCTTGTTTTCCGAACTTTTCGCAGCAGTTTTTCGAATTCTACAAACGCGTCCATAATTTCAACAAACCCAAAATTTTTGAACGCAAACACATCGGAATCAAAGCTACCCGCAATGGTCCCCGGTGCTGTTGGATAAATGGTTCCTGAGCTCTTATGCACCCAGGCTTCGGTTAATCCCAGCGTAAAAACAAATACATCCATTGATAAAAACATTGCCCTGACCTTGGCCAAGTGGGCTTTTCGATGAATTTCAACCTCGGCCTTAGAATCCAGGCCGCGCGGTTCTACCGACGGGCGAAGGGCATCAAAATATCGCCCGTCCTTTTCCCAGATAGCCTCTTTTGGGTGCCAAATATCAAATGCCTCTTGCAAGAGTTGCAAGAGCTGATGCACGGTATAAATATTGCCAAACCGTGCCGAATACATCCGGTATCCGAATTTTTGAGCGGTTTTCTGGTCAAGAGATGTGTGGTCGAGGCTGGATGTGCCCGTTGAGGCTATCCATTGCGGTGAAGGTTCCAAATCCAATACATTATAGTTTTCAGCGCGCATATATCGCGATATATGCTGGGCAAAACAGCTCCCTGCCGTCGCGATTTTATCATCCGCGCTTAAAGCCCATTTTTTGCGATAGATGCCGCGAAGCATTAATGGGGACGACCCGGCAACACCCGCGCTCCAGAAGGCGTGGCGGTCTAAGTTTTCGTATGGATTTTCCATCAATATTGCCTGTTTTGCGAATCCTGTAAGCAGAAAGTAAACCTTACGTCGCAGCAACCCGAATATAAATACTGTTTTAGGGGGTGCCCCGGATATCTGGTTCGGGTGTTTTCGAATCCACTATCCTTGCCGAGGATGCTGTCATATGAACTTTCCGACAGCTTCGGGGTGTACGCAGCCATGGTTTAAACCCGTTACTTCGGATTGGATAGCCAGAATTAGTCGTCCAGCAGTCTCATGGCGCTATCAAGTGAGCGGCGCATCCGGTTGAAAGATGTGGAAAGCAAGCTAATTTCATCGCTGCCTTTTTTAATGTATTCCCGCGCTGAGAAGTCACCCATACTGACCTGTTGGGAAATCTCGGACATCACTGCTACCGGCTTTAGAACAATGCGTGACAGCATCAGATTCACCAGTAAGATAACAACCGTAAATGCCGCCAGAATGACCAACATGATCACAAGAACAAGGTCGATAACGCGCTTATCGGCTTGCGCTATGGGGGTGTAAATAATCTGGGCGCCAATCGTTTCGCCTATTTCCCAGCCAAAACCGTTTTCCGAACCATAGAGATCAATCATCGCAGCCGGTGCAAGTGACGGGTCGGAATGGCACTCAAGACAGCTTTGGTCAGTGACAGTAAGTGGAAAGGCCACGGCAAAAACTCTGCCCGTATCGGTTTTCCGAATAATCGAAATTTGATCCAGAGACTGGTCAGCCCGGAGCTGGTTGATCAGGTCTGCCTCCCAGTCTTCGGCCAGATCACCGGGGTTGGTCGGGTTCAGGACAGCTTCTTTGTAATAATAATCAGGAAAAGAACTGTTGAAATAGGAAAAAACCGTTTGTGCGGAAAAGGATGGCACCGTATGGGGCAGGAATAGAATATCGCTGTTGTCGGATAAAAGCGGGGCAACCTCGGTTGATGTGTATTTACTGACTGCCAGCGCATTGGCGTGAATGATAGCAATTTCGTTTTTGATTCCTTGCAGCGCGCTTGATTTTGCTGCTTGATAAGTTAGTCCGGTTGCCGCAATTATGCCAGAAACACATGCCAGTACTAGTGCTAGGTTGAATTTTGTCCGCAGTCGCATAGGTTAAACCCCTCTTTTATTTCAGGCAACGCCAGAATATGTGTATAATTGTTTTGCGATTTTAGCTAGATTGCAATGGATAAGATTAAAGTTTATTTACGAGTATTACTTGTTAGGAAGAAAAAAATGTTTAGAAAAATAGTCCTGAGTTGGCTGTTGCTGATGTCCCCTATAAGCTTGATTGCAGAAGAAAATCAAATTAAAATTGTGGCATTGGTGCTGACAACGGCCGAGTATAACCCCGGTTCCGACAATATCCTTATAGCGCTTGATTCCCTTAACGCGCAAACTTTGCGGGTTGATTCTCCAAATGCATCCGAATTGCGGGCGGTGATAAAACGGTTTGCTGCGGCGGCAATTGACAATGATATCGCGCTGGTTTTTGCAGATGGTCCGGTTTTGAAATTGGGAGAGCGGGAATTCTTTGCACCGCCCGATCTTGATCTGCGTCGGGGGAACGATTTGTTGGCGGGGGCAATTCCATTGTCTGCATTGGCGCGGGCTACGGCACTGGCCACTGACGGGGGCGCGATTTTTGTGCATTCCAGCGATTTAGGCAAACCGCTGCCAGATGATATTTCACTGGTCCAGTTTGCGCCCGATATACGTTCCGGGACTAGCCCGGTTTTGCTGGGGCAGGCCGGTTCTGCCATGGCAATGGCGGAACTGTTCGAATCTCATGCCAGCGGCGAAGAAATGGACCTCAGCCGCCTTTTGACCGATATGATTTCGCAGGAAGAATTTACGGTTTCCTATATTCCCAACAGGCCGGTGATTATTAAAAAGTCACCTCCAGCTCTGCCTGTGGTTACCTCTCTGGCTGTGAACAATTCAAATCTGGCGGGGCAAAGCAACGCCACATCTGGCGAAGAATCGGAAATTACTGGCGAAAATATTCCGGGGCAGGGCCTGGAAAGCACAAATGCAAACACGGATAATCAAGCGGTTCAAAGCTCTGGTCGCCTGAACCTGCCGCAAATCCAGCCAGCGGCTGCCGATGAACCCGAGGCTGAATCTGTGGTTGCAACCATCGAGGCTGACGCTGAAAGGCCGCTAACGCTTGGAATGCTGGAAGCCCTGCAAAATGGACTGTCGCGGGCAGATAAACGCAAAATTCAGTATGAACTGCGAGATATCGGGTTTTATTCCGGCTTGATTGACGGTGCTTTTGGCAATCAGACAAAAGCCGCCATTGAAGCATATCAAAGGTCGATCGACGCAGATGTCACCGGTGTTTTGTCGGCTTCCCAGATGGACGGTTTTTTGAACTGATATATTTTCCGGTTAGTATTCGGGCGATGGCTATGCCTTGCAAACTCCGGTTGGTGTAATCAATGTACTGGATTAAAATCCCGGATCATTTTAGCTAACCTTTAACGGAAACCCGTGTAAAAGAACGCATGAACCAAAATAGCAACAAACCCGCCCTGACAGGGGAAATGCCGTTTGCGGCGCTAAATTCGCTGGAATTGGCCGGAAAAGGGCTGGAAGCGGTTCTTTTGGCGCTAACCAACGGCATGGGTGCCCCATTCCTTCAAGCGCTTGGGCTGATTGAAAGCTGCAAGGGCCGGCTGATCGTGGTGGGTGTAGGCAAAAGCGGCCATATCGGGGCCAAGCTGGCATCGACCTTTGCGTCTACCGGCACGCCGGCGTTTTTTGTGCATCCGACCGAGGCCAGCCATGGTGATCTGGGTATGATCAGCCGCGAGGACACGGTTTTGATCATCTCGCGTTCCGGTGAAACCCGGGAATTGCAAGATATCATCGCCTATTGCAAACGGTTTTCCTTGCCGCTTATTGCCATCACTGGCAAAGCGACAAGCCTTGTGGCCATGGCGGCTGATGTGGTTTTGCATCTGCCAGCGGCGCGGGAATCCTGCCCGCATAATCTAGCACCAACCACCAGCACCTTGATGCAACTGGCGCTTGGCGATGCGCTGGCCGTTAGCCTTGTGGAACGTCGCGGTTTCACAGAGGTAAATTTTCGTGAATTCCACCCCGGAGGAAAGCTGGGCGCCAGCCTGATACCGGTGCGTGAATTGATGGTCTCGGGGCAGGATATTCCGCTGGTATCAAAAACCGGTTCTATCTTGCAAGGGCTGGAATTGCTGACCGAAAAATCAATTGGCATCATTGGCGTGATCGATGCCGATGGTCATTTAACCGGTGTCATAACCGACGGGGATGTGCGGCGTTATCTGGGCAATAGCAGCAATTTGACCATGAAACAAATATTGTGGGAAACCCGGGTCAGTCAGGTGATGAGCAAAAACCCTATCTCGATTGTTCCGAATATCATGGCGATCGAGGCTTTGGCCCTGCTTCAGGAACATAAAATCTCGGCTTTGTTTGTGTTGAAAGACAACAAGCCGGTTGGTGTGATTACCCTGTTGACCTTGCTTCAGGCCGGGGTTGGTTAAGCCATGAAAACCGCCATAATTATCCCTGCGCGCTTTGCCAGCCAACGGTTTATGGGCAAACCGCTGGTGCAGCTTAGGGGGGCGTCCGGCCAAAGCAAAACCCTGATCCAGCGTACATGGGAGGCCGCATTGCTGGTTGAAAACATCGCGCAACTGATTGTCACCAGTGATGATCAGCGGATTCTTGACCACGCAAAAGGGTTCGGGGCCGATGTTATGATTAGCTCTGGTCAGGCACAAAATGGCACTGAACGCTGTGCCGAACTGGTGGATCAACTGGACCCCGATATTGATTTAATTATCAATTTCCAAGGCGATTCCCCCCTGACGCCACCCGATTTTGTTGCCGAGATTATTGCGGCAATGAATCAGGGGGATGCGGCCATGGCCACCCCTGTTTTGCGCTGTGATGCTCAAACACTGGCGCGGTTTCGCGAGGATCGCAAAGCCGGAAAAACCGGCGGCACCACGGCGGTTTTTGATAAAAACAACCATGCGCTCTATTTTTCAAAAGAGGTTTTGCCGTTTGCCGATGGGGGGGCGGATGCGCCGCCGGTGTTTCATCATGTTGGGCTTTACGGTTTTAGACCAGCGGCGTTAAAACAATATCTGAATTGGCCACAAGGCGATCTGGAAAAGGTCGAGGGATTGGAGCAGCTCCGGTTTTTGGAAAATGGCGCCAAAATTCGCTGTGTCGAGGTTGAGGCCAAAGACCGCGTTTTTTGGGAGGTCAACAATCCGGTTGATGTTGAACGGGTGGAACTGGCGCTGGCACAAATGGGGGTGGAATAGATGAAAACATTGCGTATATCAGGGCCGGATGGCGATGTTGAACTTGGCAATAGATTGCCTTTTGTGCTGATCTCTGGCCCGTGCCAGATTGAAAGCTATGATCATGCTTTGCGCTGTGCCGAAACCTTGCAACGCCAAACTGTGGCGGCGGGCATTCCCTTGATTTTCAAGGCGTCTTTTGACAAGGCCAACCGCAGCTCTGGCCGATCCGCACGCGGGGTTGGCATGGAAAAGGGCTTGCGGATACTGGCAGATATACGCCGTGAAACCGGCCTGCCGGTTCTGAGTGATGTGCATGATGCGGGGCAATGTGCAGCCGTGGCAAAGGTCGTTGATATGCTGCAAATTCCGGCATTTTTGTGTCGCCAGACCGATTTGCTGGTTGCCGCTGCCAAAACCGGCAAGCCTGTGAATGTCAAAAAAGGCCAGTTTCTAGCCCCGTGGGATATGGGCAATGTCGCGGCCAAAATCAGCGCTGCGGGCAATGACCAGATTGTATTAACCGAACGGGGAGCCTCGTTTGGCTATAACACGCTGGTGTCTGATTTTCGCAGCATTCCGGTGATGGCCGAAACCGGCTATCCGGTTATTTTTGATGCCACCCATTCAGTGCAACAACCGGGTGGCTTGGGTGAAACATCGGGCGGGCAGCGCCAGTTTGTGCCGGTATTGGCGCGCGCGGCTTTGGCGATTGGCGTGGCGGGGCTGTTTGTTGAAACCCATGATGATCCGGATAACGCGCCATCAGACGGGCCAAATATGTTACAGCTTGATACCTTGCCAACGTTGTTTGAGGAATGGAAAGCGCTGGACCTGATTGCCAAATCTAGGTAGCGGCCTAGCTAACGATGCGGATCAGTCTTTGTTCCAGCACCCGTAAAACCATTTTCAAGTCATGCCCGCGCCGCAGGGTTTTGCCATTTTGTGCCACCACGGAATACTGGCCTTGTTTGCGCGCCAGTTTCGGGTTTTTCTCAATCCGGTAAATCGGGTTTTCAGCACTGTGGCGAAACACCGAAAATATCGCAACATCCCGTAAGCTGGAAATCCCGTAATCCCGCCATTCACCGGCCGCCACCATGCGCCCGTAAAGCGACAGGATCGGCATTAGTTCAGTGCGGTGAAAGCTGGTGATTTCAAGGGGTTTGCCCGGAAAGGGGGTCACGGTTGATTGCATCTTTGCCATATAGCAAGATTGCGGTGAGTTGCAGTTTTTTGCAAGAAAAATCCGTTTGGCAATTGCAAGTTTTTTAGCTGAATGCCACGATACGCCAAATACAAAAGGTTAAAAACATGCGTGATTTTCATTTTCCCGGACGTTCAACCGTAATTTCCAAACACGGCATGTGCGCGACTTCGCACCCTTTGGCTGCGCAAACTGCCATAAAAATTCTGCAATCGGGGGGCAATGCGGTGGATGCGGGCATTGCTGCTGCCATGGTGTTGAATATTTGCGAACCACAAATGACAGGGCTGGGCGGTGATTGCTTTGCTTTGCTGCAACCGGCGGGGTCGGCTGAATTTATCGGGTTGAATGCCTCGGGGCGGGCACCCAAAAACCTGTCAGCGGCGCGATTGCGCGATCAGGGCCATAGTGTAATTGCCGATAACAGCGCGGCATCTGTCACCATCCCCGGTGCGGTTGACGGGTTTGTCACCCTGTCGCAAGACTGGGGCGATCTGCCATTATCCGATGTTCTGGCCCCTGCCATTCATCATGCGGAACAAGGGGTTCCGGTGGCGGAACGGGTGGCGTTTGATTGGGCCAACAGCCTGTCGCGCCTGCAAGGCAATGCCAAAGAATTATACGGGTTTTCGGGTAAAGCCCCCCAGATCGGGCAGGTTTTTAGTACCCGCGGCCAAGCAAAGGTTCTGCGCCGTATCGCCAAACAGGGCCGCGCCGGGTTTTACGAGGGCGAGGTTGCCGAAGATTTTGTCAACACCTTGGCGGCCCACGGCGGCACCCATACTCTGGATGATTTTGCTGCTACAAAATGTGACTATGTCACGCCAATTCGCGGTGAATACAAGGGGTTTGAATTGATCGAGCTGCCGCCAAACGGGCAAGGTTCAATCGCAATATTAATTGCCAATATTCTGGCGCATTTTGACATTGCAGCGCTTGACCCGTTTGGCAGCCAGCGCGCACATCTGGAGGCCGAAGCCACAAAGCTGGCCTATGATGCGCGTGACAGGTTTGTGGCTGATCCGTCGGCAATGGCAGACAGGCTGGAACATCTTTTGTCCAAACAGGTGGCGGCTGAACTGGCGGCGCTGATTGACCCTGACAGGGCTATGGATTGGCGGTTTGCGCAGGCAGGCTCGGTTCATAAAGAAACGGTTTACCTGACGGTTGTTGACAAAAACCGCATGGCGCTATCGCTGATTTATTCGATATTTCACAGTTTTGGCAGTGGTATTGCATCGGACAAGTTCGGGATTTTGCTGCAAAACCGTGGTGCAGGGTTTACCCTGCAACAAGGCCACCCCAACGAGGCCGCAGGTGGCAAACGCCCGATGCACACTATTATTCCGGGAATGATCCGCAAACCCGATGAATTTCTGATGCCGTTCGGGGTGATGGGCGGGCAATATCAGGCCAATGGCCATATGCGATTCCTGTCAAACATCGCGGATTTCGGCATGGGGATACAGCCCGCCATTGATGCACCGCGCAGCTTTGCCCATGCGGGGGATTTGGCGATGGAACGGGGCTATGGGGCTGAAATCCGAGACCGGTTAACCAAGATGGGCCACCACGTAACCACGCCCGAAACCGCCATTGGCGGGGCGCAAGCGATTATGATCAAGGAGGGTGTTTTGTTTGGCGCGTCTGATCCGCGCAAAGACGGGTGTGCGTTGGGCTATTAGTGCAAATTGCCGCCAATATCGTATTTTCCGTTTGACAAGTTACCAAACATTTCAGCGACTTCGGGGTGCTCAACCGGCTCATTCGTGTCGTCTTGCAACAGGTTTTGCTCGGACACATAAGCCACATAATAAGACGTATCGTTTTCGGCCAGCAAATGATAAAATGGCTGGTCGCGTTTTGGGCGCATGTCTTCGGGAATCGATTCCAGCCATTCGTCGGAATTGTTAAAGGTCGGGTCCACGTCAAAAATCACCCCGCGAAAAGGGTGGATGCGGTGTTTTACAACCTGTCCTAATGTGAATTTAGCGTGCAGTTTTTCCATGGGTCCAGTTCCAATGCCTGGCGGACAAATATCAGAGCAATGCGCGGTTTGTCTACAGCCATTGTAACAATGGTTGACAGGCCGGTTCGGTTGGGTTCTGACAGTACAAAGCCCAAAGGAAATAATTTGTCAATCATCGCTACATTTTTGCAAGTGCTGGAAATTATCGCGCCGGTTTTCATTCTGGCAGGTATCGGGTTTATCTGGGTTAAAGGCGGCTGGGATTATCCGGTCCGGTTTGTCACCCGCCTGACCATGACGGTTTCGATCCCCTGTCTGATATTTGTGGCTTTGGTCAAAATGCAGATTGATCCGGTGATTTTGCGAAATACCGCATTGGCGGCGTTTTTATCCTATTTGGCATTAATCGGTTTTTTTGCGGTTTTCATCCGGCTGATGGGGCTTGACCAGCAAACATTTTTATCGCCGCTGGTATTTGGCAATACCGGAAATCTGGGCCTGCCGCTGGCATTTTTTGCTTTTGGATCCATAGGATTTGATTTTGCTGTAATTGTTTTTGCGGTCATGGCGCTGATGTCTTTTACCTTTGGGGTCTGGGTTGTTTCGGGGGGCAAATCCCCGGTTGTGGCCATTAAGGAACCTTTGGTCTGGGCGACAATTCTGGGCTCTGTTTTTATGTTTACCGGCACAACCCTGCCGAGTTGGAGCATGAACACCCTTGAATTAATTGGACAAATGGGAATTCCATTAATGTTGATCACCCTTGGGGTTGCCATATCGAGGCTGCGGCCGGCGGCGCTTAACCGGGCTGTTTGGCTGTCGTTATTAAAAATTGTTATCTGTGTTGCTGTGCCGGTGGGCATCGGGGTTTGGTTTGATTTGCCGCCCTTGGCATTTGCTGTTCTGGTCTTGCAAATCGCCACCCCTGTTGCCGTCACCAATTTTATGCTGGCGGAAAAATACGGGGCCAATTCAGCCGAGGTCGCAGGGCTGGTGGTGGTTTCAACGATTTTTTCGGTGGTCGCTATTCCGCTTATTCTTGCATTCCTGATCTGACACGGCTTGATATTTTGGTCAATTTAAGGCTAGATGCATAAAAAATAAAACAGAGCAGAAACTATTTGAGGCAAACAGATGAAATATCTGGCGTTAATATTTGCGCTGGTTCTCGGGTCTTGCGCCCGGGATTCCAGCCCGCCCGTTCAACAGGATAATGCCTGTTCCATACTGGACCAACGCAGCGGCTGGCTGCGCGCCATGCAAAAAACCGAGGCCAACTGGGGCGCGCCGGTGCATGTGCAAATGGCGATAATCTGGAAAGAAAGCAGTTTTCGCGCCCGGGCACGGACCCGGCAGGTGTTTTTCCTCGGGTCAATCCCCACAGGGCGCATTTCCAGTGCCTTTGGTTTTTCGCAAGCACTTGACGGCACATGGGGGGATTACCGGGATGCTACTGGAAACCGGCGCGCAAAGCGCAGCAATTTCGGCGATGCTTCGGATTTTATTGGTTGGTATATGACCAATTCAAACCGGCGTAACAATATTGCCATGGATGATGCATATAACCAGTATCTTGCCTATCACGAAGGGCAGGGCGGTTTTGCCCGTGGCAGCTATCGCCAAAAAGACTGGTTGGTTGGTGTCGCCGGTCAGGTTCGCAATCAGGCTGCCCGATACGAAGACCAGTTGCAATATTGCACCTGAACAAACTATTTACGGCGAAACAGGTTTAGCAGCACAAACAAAAAGCTGGCGGTTACAATAATCGCTGGCCCTGCCTGAATATCGGCCTGCCAGCTTAGCCAAATACCCCCTGTTACCGACATTATGCCAATGATTGCGGTGAAAACCACCATGCGTTCCGGTGAACGCGAAATTGCTGCCGCTGCTGCTGCGGGCAGAATAAGCATGGCAGTGATCAGCAATATCCCCACCAGTTTCATTGAAATCGCAACAAAAAACGCCAGTGTCAGGGTGAAAACCAGCCGGTCGCGCAATATGGACCCGCCTTCGGCCACCAGTAATTCGGGTGACAGGGTTGCGTTTAGCAAGGGTCTCCAGAAAAATGCGATAACCAGCAATATTCCGGCGGCCCCCGCCGCCATCATCAGTATTTCGCTATTTGATACGGTCAGAATATTGCCCAGCAATGTGTCCATCAGGTTCAGCCGAACCCCCGGCAAAACCGCTGCTGCCACCAGCCCGATGGCCAATGCCGAATGGGAAAAAACCCCCAATATCGTGTCGGCTGCATAGGTCCCGTGCCTTGTGGCAAAGGTAACCGTAAGCGCCATGGCGGTGGTTATCACAATTACGCCCAGCATAAGGGGCATTGAAAAGCTCATCGCCAGGGCAATGCCCAGCAATGCTGCGTGGCCGGTTGCATCGCCAAAATAGGCCATGCGCCGCCACACAACCAGACATCCCAACGGTGCCGCAGCAACCGCAATAATAATGCCGGCAATCAGCGCGCGCAGCAGAAAATCATCAATCATGGTTGCATTCCGGTGAATGGGTGTGGCTGTGTTGATACAATGCCAGCCCCGTGCGGGTGCCAAACAAATCTTGATAGCTCGGGTCATTTGAAACGGTTTCCGGCGCGCCGGAACAGCAAATATGGGTGTTCAGGCAAATTACACGATCTGATTGTGCCATAACAATATGCAAATCATGGCTGACCATAAACACCGCCAGCTGCGTTTCGCTTCGCACCTCGTTTAACAGCGCATAAAACCGTGCCTCTCCGGGTTGGTCCAGCCCTTGGGTGGGTTCATCCAGTATCAGTAAATCGGGTTTTCGCATCAATGCCCGTGCCAGCAAAACCCGTTGGGTTTCGCCGCCCGACAGGTCCGCAAGGCGGGCGTTGTGCAGGTTTCCGGCATCGCAGCGCACCAGCATTTCACGGCGTTTTTCCCGATTGTTTTCGCCTGACAAAGACAAAAACCGGTCAACCGGCATGGGCATCAATTGTTCAAGTTGCAGTTTTTGTGGCGTGTATCCGATTTTTAATCCGCGCTTGCGCTTAATGTTTCCCGATGTTGGCTTCAGGGTGCCGATCAGGGCACGAATAAGGGTGGTTTTTCCAGCGCCATTGGGGCCGATCAGGCTTACGGCTTCGCCGCGCACCAACTCAAAACTGACATTTTCCAGCAAGCTGCGTTTGCCTTTTTTGATGGTCAGGTTTTTGACCGAAATTAACGGTTTCATTGACAGGCACCACAAAGGCCGGTGGCCTCCAACATCAGATCCTCGACCTGAAAACCGCCTTTGGCAAGTGCCGATAAGGACGGGCCTTTGATTTCCTCAACATCGCTACAATTTCGGCAAATTAAAAACGCGGCTTGGTGGGAATGCGGCCCCATGCAACAAGCGGTATAAGCAGAAATGGAGCGTAATTTATGGGCCAAGCCTTGTTCAACCAGAAAATCAAGCACGCGGTATACGGCAGGCGGGGCTGATGCCTTGCCTTTGGAATTCAGCATATCAAACAATTGGTATGCACCAATCGGGTGTTTGGCATGGTGCAGCTGTTGCAAAACATCGCGGCGCAGTTCCGTCAGGCGAATGCCCCGCGCTGACAGGGTTTTTGTGGCTGAACCGGTGCTTTCGCAGGCTTGGCAGGGTGTTGGCATTCTTGCCCCCAAGGTTATAATATAACTTTAATAGGGCCGTGGGGGTCGTAATTCAACCCCTTGCGGCGGCGTGATATTCAGGGTTGGGTTTCATGCCGATGGCCGAGGCCATTTTATTGCTCATATTATAAAACCCCGCTACGGCGGCGATATCCCATATGTCTGCATCGCTAAATCCGGCATCGCGCAGGGTCTGGCGATCCGGTTCTTTGATACCGGCGCTTTTTTCGGTCATCAACACCGCAAAATCGAGCATGGCGCGTTCACGAGGGGAAAGATCGGCAATATGGTAATTCATCACCAATGCCTCGCCCAATTCAGGCCGGTTTGACAATTCGCGCACCGCGGCGCCGTGGGCCGTAAGGCAATAAAAACATCGGTTAA
The DNA here is from genome assembly GCA_026982575.1 of Paracoccaceae bacterium. Classification (GTDB taxonomy): domain Bacteria; phylum Pseudomonadota; class Alphaproteobacteria; order Rhodobacterales; family Rhodobacteraceae; genus UBA3077. The sequence continues at coordinate 33,060 of JALSGU010000014.1, forward strand.
CGGCTGAAACCACCACCGCGATCATCTCGCGCTCCAGCTTGGAAAGCCCGCTATCAGCCAGCATCAGGTCATTATAAAGCGCCGAAAAAGCGTTCAGTTTGTCAATATTATGGGCATAGGCCTGCAAAACATTGGGCACTAGCCCCAGCTTTTCCTGACATATTTTGAAAAACTTGGCGGTGCTTTCGGGCAATGGGTCAACCATTGGCAGGTTTAATGCGGTGGGCAGATTGCTCATGATTTTTCCTTTATGCGGTAATGGTAATTTCCGGCGGTGATCATGCCGAGCTTTTTATATAATGCGCAAGCGGTCTTGTTTTTGCTAACCACCACCAGCGCAAATGTTTTGGCATTTTGTTCCAGCGCCCATGTTGCCGCGCCCGCCATCAATTGCAAGCCCAGCCCTTGGCGGCGGTGATCGGGCGCAATTTCCAGCGCGTGGATCATGGCAATGCTATTATGAACCGCCACAAAAACCGCCCCGGCGGGGGTGTCGTTCAGGCGGCCAAGAAAATAGGTTTTTGGGTGATCTGTGCGCCGCATTACATCAATACGGGCGGGGGTAATATCACCCTTGGCCCAGATTTCAGCCATTGCCGCCAAAGGTTCCGGCGCGGAAATCGCATGCATTTCATTGCGGTAATGCTGCGCCAGCATTGCTGATGGCGCTGCAAACAAGGTAACAAAATCAAAACTGCGATAACCCATATCGGCCAAACTATCATCCAGTTTTTCATCACCCTTGCGAATGATAAACAGCGCGGACTGATTGATTTTTTGCATTTCCGTTGCGGCGCGATTGATGTCTGTTTTGCTAAAATCCGGTTTTTCCAGCGTTGCAGCGGATGCCCGTTTGCCGCCATTTTCACCATCGCGCAGCATAAACGGCCCGCAGGTAAATTCCCGCGCGGCGGGCCATGTGGCATTGACCACATCCATTAATTCAGCGGCCTTGGGGGCTTTCCAGTTCATATCACGCATGTCTCCTGAAACGGAGTTTGGGTGATAATTCGTTCAAAGCCAAGCGGTGCGAGGTCAAGGGATTGATAACTTCCATGGGTGATCAATTCCGCAATCGCGCGGCCCATGGCGGGGGCTTGCTGCAAACCATGGCCGGAAAAACCGTTGGCAAACATTAAATTTTCAATCTCGGGATGCGCGCCGGTGACCGCATTTTGATCAAGCGTATTATAGGCATAATGCCCTGCCCAAAAACGCATTACCTTCAGGGCCTCAAAATTCTTTGAACGCGCGGCCAGGGCTGGCCAGATGATATCTTCAAATTCCATATGGTTCGGGTCAAAATCATCCGGATCACAAGGACCGTCATTTTCAGGGCAACATCCGGTTAAAAAATGCCTGCCCTCGGGGCGGGTCCAGACGCCTGACGGGTCAATCATCAAGGGCAGGGATTCCGGCAGGGGTTCCGCGCAATCAAACAGAAAATTGGTGCGCTTGCGCGGTTCAACCGGCAGATCAATACCCGCCATTGCGGCAA
>JALSGU010000015.1 GCA_026982575.1 Paracoccaceae bacterium
CCAAAGGTTCGGAATTCCAGCAAAAGGTTTTTGCGGCAATGCAGGATATTCCATTTGGCAAAACCGTAACTTACGGCGACATCGCCAAAACCCTGAATTGCCCTGCGCAACCCGTTGGCCAAGCCTGTGGGGCTAACCCTATTCCGATTATCATCCCTTGTCATCGGGTTTTGGCAAAAACCGGCATCGGCGGATTTTCAGGCGATGGCGGGGTAGAGCGCAAAATCGCCCTGCTAAAACATGAATACGGTTTTCCGTTTCTGATCTAGCAAATCTGCCCTCCGGGCGGTGGCCTCGCTGCGCTCGGCTGCCCATCGCTAGCTGCTATAGCGTTGTATTAACGCCTTCGGCGTATATTTCCCCTTGCCTGATACCTTCGGAGGTTTTGTGTCGAGCATGTAGATTCAGAACCGAAGGCACCTAGCCAATTTGTAGCTCGCTGACTGTATAAATAAAACTGCGTCTCCTGATTATAGGCGCGTGGGTAACAACCGGCGCAAAATCACCAATATTATCGCTGTATCCTTCGAAATGCGGCATCCCTATAAGGCAACTATTTAAACCGCATTTGCATAAAATGCGGCACTTTTGCATGCAATAAAATATCAAGACATTTAATCTTTACGCCACGAATTGATTCAAAGCCTGTTTCAAGTCCATTTCAGACCTTGTGCGGCCCTTTATGTTCATGTATTGTTCTCATGGAAATTGAATTTCAGGTTCAGGAGGATTGGCTAATGATTGATGGAAGTTGTTGCTGTGGAGCAGTTAAGTTCGAGCTGATGAACCCACCGTCAATGATGGCGACTTGTCATTGCTCTAGGTGCCGTAAACTTGGTGCAAGCACCATTGTGTTTGTCAAAAAAGAAGACCTGAAATGGATTCAGGGCCAAGAGTGTGTTCAGATATTCCAACCGACTCCCCCTTATATATACGGTAGATGTTTCTGCAAAATATGTGGCACATCGCTTGGCGAAATTCTGTCTGATTCAGACAGCTTTCCAATAGCGGCAAATGCCCTCGACAGTGAGTTGGAAATTAAAAACAGCCTTCATGAGTTTGTTAACGAAAAACCGACATGGTACGAAATTTGCGATAATGCAAAGCAATCAAAAGGGCATCCCAAGCCCGCGTAGCGGGGCATCATCTTATAGATTTTGCATTTTTCAAATATGTGCCCGAAGTCGGCTAAAATTAGTCAGCGTTCAATACCTGTCCGTATTTCAAAGTATTTGCATGACGAATTGAGTAAAGCTCAAGTGGGGCGGTAGCCCCTTACTTATCCCGCGCCTTTGGGTGGCTTTGGTTATACACTTCCATCAACCTCGCCTGATCAACACCTGTATAAACCTGCGTTGTCGAAAGTGAGGCATGGCCAAGCAGTTCCTGAATGGTGCGCAAATCCCCGCCTGCTTCCAGCAGGTGCGTGGCAAAAGAATGGCGCAAAGCGTGGGGGGTTGTGGTGGCGGGCAAGCCAAGCTGGTTACGCAGGTTTTGCATCAACAATTGCACCGCCCGCGCGCCCAGCCGCTTGCCGCGAACCCCGATAAATAACGGCCCGTCCGGTGGCAGATCATAGGGGCAGGCCTTCAAATATGCCTCGACTGCTGCTTGTGCCACCGGCAAAACCGGCAGCAAACGTTCTTTGCCACCCTTGCCGGAAATGTGCAGAACCTCGGGAAAGGGGGCCTCGGAACGGTTCAACCCCAATGCCTCGGATATCCGCATGCCACAGCCATAAAGCAAGGTTACCACCGCCGTATCACGGGCCGAAACCCATGTTTCCTTGTGCTGCACATCCACCAGTTCAATCAGATCAATCGCGGCTGCTGCGCTAACCGGGCGGGGCAACCGCACCTTTGCGCGTGGCCCGCGCATGGTTAAAACCGCAGCAGAATCTATGCCCTCAACCTCAGCCAGCCAACGGTAAAAACTTTTCACAGCGGAAAGTTCTCGTGCCAGACTGCGCGCCGCCACACCGCGCTGGCGCTCCGCAGCCATCCATGCCCGCATATCGGTAACAGAAATTTCACCAAGGCTGCGCTTGCCGATATCGCCGCCTTTATAACCGGTTAAAAACCCCAGAAACCCCGATACATCGCGCCGATAGGCCTCAATGGTTTTGTCGCTGGCGCCTTGCAAACCACCAAGGCGCAGCAGCCATGTGTTCATCAGATCAACCGCTTGGGGTGACCCGATAATTACGCCACCCAGCGGCGCAAGATGCGCTCAAACGCACTGGCAAAGAAGCTTAGCAAATCAACGCCCTGGTCATAGGCAAATCTGTCCACGTCCTCGGACCCGAGCGCCAGCATGGCTGGCAAATGTTTTTGCCCCAGATCAAGGCGCAACAATGCTTCGGAGCTAACCCGATTGGCGGATGCGGTAAACACCGTTGCTTTATCGGTCCGGCAGGGGCGCAAAGTGATTTTGCGCATGGCGATATCTTGATCCCCGACCAAGTATGAGCGCACCGCCCCCGGTTCCAGCGGGGTAATCACCGCATGGGGCAAGGAATTGTCGCCTGAGTTGCTTTCAATACAAAGCCGCACCACATCAACCGACAGAATATGGGCAATATCGTTTTGCACCACATCCAGAAATTCCGGAAAACTATTTGGTTCCAGCACTGCCAGCACCGCGCGCTGCACCTGATTCGTGCCCGACATATTGTCATAAGCGGCCGCAATTACATTGCGATGGGTGTCTTCCAGCTTATCCAGCCGTTTTTCCAGGCGTTCGACAAACACCCCGCGCAGGTCAACCACCTTTTCGCCGTTTCTATCGTCGTGGGCGTGCAGCAGGGCGCGCATAACATCAGGGTCTTCCAGCACGGCGGCGGGGTCATTCAGGATGGCGTTTTTCAGGTCATCGTCGCTCATGATTTTGACCTATAAAATCTTTTGGCCGGTTTTGGCCCAATCGGCCATAAATGCAGCAAGCCCGTTTTCGGTCAATGGGTGATCCGCCAGTTTTTTCAAAACATTGGGCGGCGCGGTGATTACATCTGCCCCGATCAGGGCTGATTGGGTAACATGGTTCACCGTGCGAATGGACGCCACCAGAATTTCGGTTTGAAAGTTGAAATTGTCATAAATTGTCCGGATTTCACCGATCAGGTCCATGCCATCAATGTTAACATCGTCCAGCCGGCCGACAAATGGCGAAATAAATGTGGCGCCGGCCTTGGCGGCCAGCAAGGCCTGATTGGCTGAAAAACAAAGCGTGACATTCACCATTTTTCCCTCGCTGGTCAGGGTTTTGCAGGTTTTCAGACCGGCCCATGTCAGCGGCACTTTGACCGCAATATTTTCAGCAATTTCAGCCAGCTTGCGGCCCTCACTGATCATTGCGTCTGCCTCGGTGGCGACCACTTCGGCGCTGACGGGGCCGTCAACCATGGCGCAAATCTCGCGGGTGACCTCCAGAATATCGCGGCCCGATTTCAAAATAAGCGAGGGGTTGGTGGTTACCCCGTCGACCATTCCGGTTTCATTCAGTTCGGCAATTGCGTCTATATCGGCAGTATCAACAAAGAATTTCATCTCGGGTCCCGTTTTTGATATTTACCCTTGCTGGGCGCGGCTATGGTATCGCATACAAAACCAAGAGGGAACACAAACTTGACCACCAACAGCTTCTTTTCAGCGGGCAGTGCCGTTGCGGTTCTGACAACCGAGCCAATGGGCCGGTTGCTGGATTACCGCGCGCCGGAATCCGGCGTTGATCTGGGCGCGTTTGTAAAGGTGCCGCTCGGGCCAAGGCAGGTGCTGGCGGTGGTCTGGGGCAAAGGCCAGGGCGGGTTTGACCCAAGTAAAATGCGCGCCATAACGGCAGTGCTGGACGTGCCCCCCATGCGCGAAGAAATGGTGGAATTTCTAACCCGCGCTGCCGATTATACCGTAACACCGCTGGCGATGATGCTGCGCCTTGCCACCCGCGCACCGCGCCTGCTTGACCCGCCAAGCGCACGAAAAGTACTGCGCCTGTCTGAAATTCGCCCCGAACGGCTGACCGATGCGCGCAAGCTGGTGATTGCATTTTTGCAAGATCACGGCGATATGCGGTTTGGTCCCCATGAGTTGGCAGAATTTTCCGGGGTGTCGGTTGGTGTGGTTTCAGGCCTTGAAAAACAAGGGGTTTTATTGCGCGAAGATGCGCCGCGCGACCTGCCTTATCCAAGACTTGATCCGGATTTCCCCGGTAAAACCCTGTCAGAAACCCAAAAATCCGCCGCGATAGAATTGCGCCAATCGGTGGCGCTGGGCAAATATTCCACCACCCTTTTGAAAGGCGTCACCGGTTCGGGCAAAACCGAGGTGTATCTTGAGGCCGTAGCCGAGGTTCTGGCCCAAACCCGCCAAGGGCTGGTATTGCTACCCGAAATTGCCCTGACGGTAGATTTTCTTGACCGGCTGGAAACCCGCTTTGGCCAACGCCCCGCAGAATGGCATTCGGGCGCCAGTCAGGTTGAACGCCGCCGCTGCTGGAAAGCCGTGGCAACCGGCGATGCACAGCTGGTGGTGGGCGCGCGATCCGCACTGTTTTTGCCGTATCAAAATCTTGGCTTGATTGTGGTCGATGAAGAACATGACGGGTCATATAAACAATCCGAGGGCGTGCATTACCATGCCCGTGATATGGCAGTATTGCGGGCATCAATCAGCGGCGCGGCGGTGGTGCTGGCATCAGCCACGCCAAGTTTAGAGAGTTGGGCCAATGCAGAGGCCGGAAAATATACCCGCATTGATCTGCCCGAACGCTTTGGCACCGCAAAACTGCCCGATATGGCGGCGATTGATATGCGGTCTGAACCTTTGGAAACCAACCGCTGGATATCACCCAGCCTGCTGGCGGAAATGCAGCAAACGCTTGAAAAAGGCGAACAATCCTTGCTGTTCATCAACCGGCGTGGCTATGCGCCGCTGACTTTGTGTCGGGCTTGTGGCGAACAGATCGGCTGTGATCATTGTGATGCGCGCATGGTTGAACACCGGTTTCAAAACCGCCTGATGTGCCATCAATGCGGGGCCACAAAACCGATGCCCGAGGCCTGCCCAAGCTGCGAGGTGGTTGGCAAACTGGCGGTAATTGGCCCCGGTGTGGAACGCTTGGCTGAGGAAGTCACAGCCCTGTTTCCCGACGCGCGGGTGGCTATTTTATCCTCCGATCTGGCGGATTCAGCCCGGGGATTAAAAGAAATGATCGACAATATCGCCGCTGGCGGGGCCGATATTGTGATTGGCACGCAACTGGTGGCCAAGGGCCATAATTTTCCGCATCTTACATTGGTGGGGGTTATCGACGCTGATCTCGGCTTGCAAGGCGGTGATCTGCGCGCCGCTGAAAAAAGCTTTCAGCTGATCCGCCAAGTTGCTGGGCGCGCCGGGCGGGCCGAAAAACCGGGGCGGGCATTGCTGCAAACCCACCAGCCGGACCATCCGGTTATTCAGGCGATCTTGTCAGGCAATGAGGAAGATTTCTGGCGCACCGAGGCCGAGGCCCGCCGCCGCGCAGGTTCGCCGCCCTATGGACGCATGGCGGGGGTGATTTTATCGGGACCAGACGAGGCAGCCGTGTTTGGCGCCGCGCGCGAATTGGCGCGAAACTGGGGGGCGCTGGATGCGATCAATGCCCAGCTTTTTGGCCCCGCGGCGGCGCCAGTAGCCCGTATTCGCGGGCGTTACCGCGTGCGGCTGCTAGTCAAAGCGCCCAAAGGCGCGCGCATTCAGGATGCATTGCGGGCATGGGTCGCGCCGATGAAACTGCCTTATAACATGCGCATCCAACTGGATATTGACCCGCAAAGTTTCTTTTAGCAGCCCCCTGTTTTGGCCGGATTTGTTGATGGCTAAGAGATACTCCCGCCTGTTTTGGCACGATCCTTTCGGATTGACACAAAACAGTTGGGCATGGCCTGTTGAACGTCAGGCAACTTTGACCTTCCCGTCAAGAAGTGATCTAAGTTCGGGAAATGTTGAAAGCTGCCATTCGTTTAGAATGCGCAAATGGCCGCTTTGAGCCCTTACTTACCATGGGTCAGTTACGGCATTTTGCTCGGATGTGCGAAAATCACTCTGGCGAAGCATCTATCGATAATACGCATTTTCGCTGTATGGAAGACAAAAAATCAAATACAATATTTGAAATATTCTATCACGAGGCAACATTGATTTTTGAACCTGAAAACTGGACTGCACCTGACAAAGCCCAAATGCTCGACTGGGTGAATCGGTTCAAAGGCAATTCTTCATCAGATTTCGGTAAAGGTAGTTTGCTGGTTTTCCGAGAGCACCTTTCCCCATTGGATGTCTATAAATACCTTGCCGGACGCTTCGGTCCACCAAACGGCTTTCAAACTTTCATCAAAAAACAGAATGACAGCGATAACTTAATCCATTGGGATTTCATAATTATGGCAGGTGAGCATCGTATTTGGTTCCAAGGAGGGAATCGTGATGTTCATGTTGGAATTACCGGAAAAGAAATGCGCCCGACCGAATGGGTTAAGTTTGCCCGAAATCTGAAATCTGATTTTGGTCGCTGCGGCGGAGAAATGGCAACTGTTGGGAAGCAACTACAAAAGTGGACGATTGTCTCCAACAGATTTTCATTGATCGCAGACGTATGTGCGGAGCACCATGAAGTGCTGATCAAAAATCAAGGTATTCCAGACTTCAAACCACCGAAGAGAACGACTGGGCGCGGCATAAAACGCTATGTCAAAAAGATAGAAGGAATTGGTGAGCGAGCCTCACAATTATTCAATTCATCAATCTGCCTGAGTTATTGTCAAATCTGGTGTTTGAGGATTGTTGGTCATGCGGCGATCTGGCCTGGGTTTGTGGTTTCAATTCCGTCTTTGAACGTGACGCCAGTGATGACTTTGGCGAGATAGTCAAAGCCGC
>JALSGU010000016.1 GCA_026982575.1 Paracoccaceae bacterium
TAGGGGCGCAGGTCAGAGCTTCAAATGTCCACTGGCAGCGCGCCAGAAGCCTTCATTTGCCGCAATATAAAGATCGTTGTCGTCGCCCTTACAATGCTCAATCCAAGAAGGCTGTGCATAATAAATTTTTCTAGGCTTTCCGGATCCGTGGCGGCAACTTTCAAAATGTAATCGAAATCGCCTGTTATCGAAGAGCACTCCAACACTTGGTCATTTTGATCGATAAAGGTTTGGAATTCTTTGATCGATAATACGTCGTGATTAAGGAGCGACACTTGAACGTGAGCAAGTGCGTGTAATCCCAGTTTTTTGCCATCTAAAATCGCTGCATACCGTGTGATGTAGCCGCTTTCTTCAAGTCGTTTCACGCGTCGCCAGCATGGGGAGGGCGACAAGCCTACCGCATCTGAAAGCGTTTGCGTGCTGGCGCGTCCGTCGCGCTGCAAGACCTTCAGAATCATCTTTTCGAACGTATCTAGCAAAATTTTGCCTATATATTGAGGAATGCAGGTGTAATTTACCTAGTTTAGTTCAAAACACGTCAGTTTAGAAGACATATATCAAAGACAGGCCCTAAAATCCTTTCCAAGCTGTAGACATTGAACAAAAGGTTATGCAATTGAGCCATAAAACCCACGTGTATCAGTCCATCGCACGCGCCACCAAAGACCATGGAACCACAACGATGTTTGGGCTCATGGGAGACGCGAATCTCTTTATGGTCGACAGTTTCGTGCGCGATTTCGGTGGTCAGTTTGTCCCGGCGGCCCATGAGGGAAGCGCGATATTAATGGCATTGGGTTATGCGCGGGTCTCAGGAAATGTCGGCGTTGCTACTGTCACTCATGGGCCCGCCTTAACCAATTGCGTGACCTCATTAACCGAGGCCGCCCGGGGGCAAGCCCCTATGGTCATTTTGGCTGGGGATACCCCCGCAGACACCCCGCGCCACCTGCAAAGCATTGATCAACGTGAGCTTGTTAAGGTCACGGGTGCAGGCTTTGAGCAGCTCCGCACATCCGCAACCGTTGGAAAAGACGTCGCGCGGGCGTTTTACCGCGCTCAGGTCGAGCGCCGGCCTATCGTTTTAAACATGCCCGCCGATTTTATGTGGCAGGAAGCTGAGTACGACATTCAGGTGCTTGATGTATTCACTGCACCCGGTGGCGTGGCTGAGGGTGAAATTCTTGACAACGCAATCGGCATGATCGCCTCGGCGCGGCGGCCTTTGGTCTTGGCCGGAAACGGGGCCGTTGACGCGCGCGATCAGCTCGTGCGGCTGGCAGACAGGTTGGAAGCCCCCCTTGCGACCACCCTTCAGGCAAAGGGCTTGTTCAATGGTCACCCTTATAACATTGATATCTTCGGGACACTTTCCACACCCGCGGCTTATGAGCTGATCGATCAGTCCGACTGTATTATCTGCTTTGGCACCGCGTTGCATGATTTTACCACAGATCGTGGCAAGCTGATGAAAGGTAAACGGATTATCCAAATTGATATTAATCCTGCGGCCATTGGTGGTGGTCTCCATCCTGACGCAGCCCTTGTTGCGGATGCCGGGCTGACAGCTGAAACTATTCTGTTTTGGCTGGATGAGGCCGAGATTTCAGCAAGCGGCTTTACCCGCGAATTGGACGCAACAGCACTTACGGCGTATCCCGCCGGCTCGGGCAAAGCTGCAGATGGTTTTATAAACTATGTGTACGCCCTTGAGCGGCTGGAAGAAACCCTACCCAAAGACCGCGTTTTAGTGACCGACGGGGGGCGTTTTATGACAGAGGTCTGGTGTCGCCTCTCGGTTCCCGACCCGCAGAGCTTTGTTAGTACCGTCAGTTTTGGGTCCATCGGATTAGGGCTGCAAGAAGCTGTGGGCGCGGGCCTAGCGGCGCCGGATCGGCCTATTGTCCTGTTTTGTGGTGATGGCGGGTTCATGATGGGCGGCATCAATGAGTTTAACACCGCCGTTCGCCTCGGCCTTGATCTCATCGTCATTATCGCAAACGATTCTGCCTATGGCGCGGAGCACATCCAGTTTCTTGATCGAAAGATGGACCCAAGCCTAACAGAATTCCACTGGCCTTCCTTCGTAGATATTGCAAAATCCCTTGGTGGAGATGGATTTGAAGTGCGCTCAAATGCAGAACTTGAGAAAGCACTTGCGGCCCTCAAGCACAGAAGCGGCCCGTTCTTAATCGAGCTACGACTAAACCCAATTGACGTCCCGCGCATGCGCATCTGAAGGGGCCAGAGCAATATTGAGTGAATGCTGATTCACTGATCGCTAGGGTCAGGACTCATTACTGCCACCAAATGACGATAGCTGCAATGCAGATTGCCGATAGAAAGGTGTGTGCGCATCGATCATATCGGGTTAGGTGCAGGCGCACGGGGCGCGTCCTTGATCATCGCAAATGGCGTGTAATTTGGAATTCAGCCCGCCTTTTGTGCGGCCCGTATTCAGCTGGCGCATCCCGCCATTGAAGCCCGCGTTTAAATGTGTTCAGAGACCATAACGAAAGCGAGGCAGGTCCAAACAGACAAATTCATGAGCCTATAGTGAGCCTAAGATGTTTAAATATTCTCTAAGCCTTTGATTAAATGGTGCCCGGGGGTGGATTTGAACCACCGACACGAGGATTTTCAGTCCACTGCTCTACCCCTGAGCTACCCGGGCACGGGTTTGGCCTACGGCCTTGGGTGGGGGCGTTTTAGGGGAGAATGTTAGGACTGTCCAGCGGATTCCCTTGAAAAAATCCAGCTTATTTCCCAAGCCGGTTAATGACGGGTTTCTAAGCGCAATGCGGCTTCCAGTTCTGCTTCCTCATTGGAATCTCCGGGTTCGGATGCCACGGCATAAGAACCGTTTAACCATTTGCCCAAATCCACGTCGGCACAGCGTTTTGAACAAAACGGTTTATAAACATCAGCCGTATCTTTTTTGCAAATTGGGCATTTCATAACAGGGTCTCCAACGGCTGACGGCTGCGTTTACGCAGCAATTCCAGATGGCCAAGCGGGGTCCAGCCGACAAGGGTGGTATCAACCATATCGTTTTTGAACGCCGATTTCACCACCTGTTCAATCTGGCGGCGGTCTTTTTTGGCCAGCGGTGCAAAATCAACCGTGATCTGCCCGCCAAGCCCGCGCAGCAGCAATTGGCGCGGTAATTCCCGCATGGCGGCGATATTGGCCTTGAGCGCCGCCGCCGGTGAAAAATCGGCACCCGTATTTACATCAACGGAAACCAGCGCGCGGGTGGGTTCCACATACATAAACGCGCCGCCGGTTAGCCCCGCATGGGGTGTTTTGAACTGTTCAATCGCATCCCAAACCCCGTGGCTTTCAAAACAATCCTGTTCGTCAACCACGTCATGCGGGCCATTTGGCACCCAGTCGCGCCATGCGCGGTATCCGGCATCGGGGGCATCCAGCAGCAATTCCGCAGGGCCGTCTGTGTCAGATAAAACCGATTGCGCGATGCCCAGCATTTTGGCCAGATCCTCGGCTATTTCGCTGTCAGCCACGCCAATGCAGGCGGTGCGCAGTATCAGCCCCAGATCCTCCATATCATCGGGCCATATGTCATGGGCAATTTCCAGCAGGCGCACCCGTTCTTCCTCGTCGCGAATAGAACGCGCCACATTGATGCCGGGCGCCCCCGGCGTTAGAATCAGAAACCGGGTTTTGAATAACAACCGTTGGTTGACCGGTTGCGCCTTTGATCCCTCGGCGTGGGTTGTTACCTGCACCAGAATTTTTGCGCCGGGCGCAAGGGTTTTGGCATCTTTCAAAAACCCGTTATGGCCGTTGCCAAGCTTTACAATCGCGCCGTGCAACCCTTTGATCGGGCGATCAACGGTGGCGCGGTAAATCGCATCCGGCTGTGGTTGGGTGCTATCCACAGGGTCTACCAGCAGATCAACCAGTTTTCCGTCAATCATTTTGGCGGCCAGTTGGCGATTGTTTTGCTGATCAATCAGAATGGTTGTGCCCTTCATGGGGTGGCTCCGTCATAGGTCAGGGCATATCCGGCACCCGACAGTAAATTTGCGGTTTCAGCCAGAGGCAGGCCCACCACATTGGTATATGATCCGTTGATGGCAGGAATAAATGCAGCGCCAAGCCCCTGAATGGCATAGCCACCGGCCTTGCCCTGCCATTCCATGGATCGCAAATAGCCCGAAAGTTCCGTATCGGAAAGCCGTTTGAATTTCACGGAGGTTTCCACCGTGCGCTGCCATATCCGGTCTTTTAATCGTAATGCAACGCTGGTGATCACGCGGTGGCGGCGACCGGATAACAGCATCAGAAATTTAACCGCTTCGGCGCTGTCTTGGGGTTTGCCCAGAATGCGCCGTCCAACTGCCACAGTGGTATCGGCCGCCAGTATCAGGCCATCACCCTGCACGGCATTGGCTTTGGCCAGCGCGATGCGCGCCACATATACCCGTGGTAATTCGGATTTTAGCGGGGTTTCGTCAATATCGGCAGGCATCACCGCATCGGGCACCACCCCGATTTGCGCCAGCAATTCAGCACGGCGCGGGCTGGCGGATGCCAAAGTTAACCGCATTATTTGAAACGATAGTTAATCCGCCCTTTGGACAGATCATAGGGGGTCATTTCAACCTGCACTTTGTCGCCTGCCAGCACGCGAATGCGGTTTTTGCGCATTTTACCTGCGGTATGGGCGATAATTTCATGGCCGTTCTCAAGCTCCACGCGGAAAGTCGCGTTCGGCAAAAGCTCAACCACGACACCGGGAAATTCGAGAAGTTCTTCCTTGGCCATGTGGTCTCCGATTTTGTTTTTACATCGGGGTCAAGCCCCGCGCCGCATAGATGCGGCTATTTTGGCAAGAATTCAAGCCCCAAGCCGCAATGAAAGGCGATTTAGCGCGGGTTTCGGGGTGAAAAGGGGCTTTAGCTTAGCGGAATCGTGCTAAGCCCGCATTGCAGGGTGATAACCGGATTGTCAGGGTCCTGGTTCTGGAAAAAGGCCAGCACGTTTTGCCCGGACCAAACCTCTACCAGCTCGTCTTGGTTGGTGCGCCCGCTGCCAATGGCAGTGCCGGTATAGGCATCTTGATAGGTATAAAGCACGGTGGTTGTCATGCCGTCATCACATGTCACATCAGCCTGCCCGAGACCAAGAAAATTGCGCTCTACCCAACGGCCCTTGCAGGTTGCCCCTGTGCTAAGCCGCCCTTCCAGCTCGCCCTCGCCGCGCCCGAATGCCCGCCCGTTAAACCACTTTCCGCCAGTGCCAATACAGGCGACAATCCGGGAACAGCTGGCCTGATCATCCGTTGTCTCACATGCGCCCGCCTGATACATGCTGCCTTGCTGCGACGGGGCCGGTGTCGGGGATGGTAATGTAAGAACCTGCGCCTGAGCGGGCGCTAAATATGCAGCCATGCAAATGGTTGCTATGTAAAGCGGCTTTTTGATTTTCATCTTTGGTTTTCCGAGGGGGCTACATTGTTCATTCGTGAAAGCTTCTGTGATGAAAGTAAAGGTGGAAATTACGTCTTTTGAAATTTTGATAATCGCGCAAACAAAACAACTCCCAAGCCCCTCCCTTCACTTAACTTGAGTCAACACATATTCACGACGATCAAAATCAAGCGTCCATGCATGATGTTTCAAAACCCGTAAGACAGCAGGGCGCCCACTTGCACGCCGCCCATTGATCCGGCAATGGGCTGCCATTTGGCATCAGGCGTTACCATTGCTGCAGCATTGCCCTGTTCCAGCCATGCGGGGCCTTTCAGCTTTGCGGCGATCTGCGAAACAGTCATCGGCGCAGACCGCAAAGCCGCAAGAATATCCATACGACTGCGATGGAGATAGGCCGCAATTTGCGAATTAGTTGTCAGGGTTAAATGTGTCATACTTACTTAATTAGCGCATATGCTAACGATAGTTAATCAGCTAATGCCTTATTCGGCCTGCTCGCCTTTACCCTGTGCCAACTGCCCGGCCTCGTTGATTTTCAAAAGCCGGTTCACCCATGCCATCATTGCCGCCACAAGCCCAAGCGCCAAAAACGACCCGACCCGCAACAGCCCGTCAAGCTCGGACATATCGACAAAGAACACCTTTATGACCACCAGCGCCACCACAGCCAGCGCCAGTTTTCGCAAACCCGGGGATTGCCGCCAAAAAGCCAGCGCCAGCAGCAAAATTGCCGCCAATATCATCGCAACCGTATAGGTATACAGCTCTGGTTTGGACATAAAGCTGCGCGCCATTGCATCGCCTTGCCAGAAATGACGGATTTCCAGACCGATATGCAAGGTTACAAAACCAGCTGCAATAATGCCAAAGATCAGCCGCAATTTTTGCGGCAGGTGGGATAGCTTCCATGCCATGACACCCAGCACAATGGCAGGCAGCAGATAGGCCGCGCCAAGGCTGCCAAATACCACCCAGCCAATCACCGATTCACCTGACAGAATCGCAGGGTTAACCACCACCGCCAAGCCAAGAAACAAAACAGCCGCCAGATTATAAGCCACCGCCAGAACCACCCGCAGCTTAAACAGTCTTTCAGCGGCTTTAAGGCGATACATCTGGTTGGCCGCAAGCATCAGCCAGACCAGCCCGGCAAAAGAGGCAAAAGTATAAAAAGGCAGATCAGCGCTGCTGGAATCCATCCAGCGCACCAACAGTAAGGTGATCATAATACCGGCCAGCGTCCAGATCACCGATTCCAGAACTACCAACACCGCCAACCGGCCCTTGCGTTTGACCAGATAGGCTGCCGACAGCAACGCAAGCACCATTATATAGGCCAGCAAAACCTGCCAAAGCGGGGCGTCAAACGCCCAATACAGCCCCGGATCAACCACCAGCCGATAGGTCACTGCAACCACGCCCGCTTGAATATACCAATCCAGCAACGTCAAGCGAACCCGTTCGCCCAGCCATGCAGCGGCCAGCACCATCACGGCAATTGACAGGGTCAGGGCAATATCACCCAGCAGCACCACCATCATAAAGCTAAGCATCGACATGGCCGACAGGGCAAATAACGCGGTTCGGGTGCGGCTTTCGGGTTCAATGCGGCTAAACCGTTCGGTCAGGATAACCATGGCAAACGTAATTACCATCAGATAAATCGCCCAAACCCCGCTGCCAAGCACCAATGAGGGCCGCCAGTAAATCTCGATCACAATGGCCAGCCAAGGCGCAAAACCAGCGGCAAAAACGCTATTGCTTAGCTTTAGCGGTGTCAGGAAATAGCTGCGCCATGCAAAGATCAAACTGGTGGCCAAGCCCCCCGCCATCAACAGCAAAACCGTTTTGGGTGCGGCGGTCAGTTGCGGGCGCAAGGCCAGCGTATCGGCAAACCACGCTGCCGCCACGCCATTTCGTTGCGATGCCTCAAGCAGCACAACTGCCAGCCCGACCACCGCTGGCACAAATGCCAGATCTGCCAGCGCAGCTGCGTCTTTGAACCAGAAAACCCCTGCCAGCACCAACAGGCCAAGCGCCATCAATACCAGCCAGAAAAGCGAGGGTTCGCCCATATAGATCCAGCCCAGATACAGGCTGGCCATAGCAAAAGCCCCAAAGGCAACCCGCGTTGGAAACAGGGTATTTCCGCGCCCGGCTTTTTGCAAAAAATACTGCGACATGCGGGGGCCATTTTGGCGTGGCGTGATGCTAAGCTCGGGAATGATTGCCGCCAGCAACGCCACTGCCAGCGCAAACACCACCGCAAAATATCCGGTCTGCGAGGCAAGCAAAAGCAACCCGGATGCCCCGAATGCCCCGATCAATGCCAAAGCGCTTAACCATGCCCAGCGTTTATAGGCATCAATGGCAAGGGCCACGGCTGTGATCAACGCAAAATACAGATGCAACAGCCCCGGATCATCGGAGCTTCCCCCCACCAAAAACGGAGCCGCCAGCGCGCCAGCCACCCCGAGCGC
Organism: Paracoccaceae bacterium; assembly: GCA_026982575.1. Taxonomy (GTDB): domain Bacteria; phylum Pseudomonadota; class Alphaproteobacteria; order Rhodobacterales; family Rhodobacteraceae; genus UBA3077. The sequence goes on from JALSGU010000016.1 coordinate 7,943, forward strand.
TGCCAAAAGCGGCCCATAGACCCAGCCCAACAGCACGGCCAAAGCCCCTGTCGCGGCCAGCAATGCAAACGCGGTTCCCGGTTCTATCAGCCCGTAAAGCTGGCGGGCCGAAATCACCCCTGCAAACACCGCCACCAGCCCCGCACCGGCAAAAACCGAGGGCAACAAGGCAAAACTGCCGCTTTCATCCCCCCGGGTTCTTCGGCGAATATATTCACCCGCTGCAATCAGCAACGCACCAAACCCGATCGCGGCCAGCACCCGCAATTGCGGGCTAAGCAACCCGTTTTCAACCCCGTATTGCACCAAAAATACCCCGGCCAAAGCCAGTGAAACCCCCGCAAGAATAAACACCCAATTGTCTTGCGCCCATTTAATAGCCTTTGATATCCGCTCATGGCTGAACACAAAATTCTTGCGCTCTCGGGTGACTTTTGGTGTTGGGTTCCATGCAGCCTTGGCTGGCGGCGGCCTGTCTGCGACGGGCTGTTTTTCAATAACGGTTTCTTCGGGCGGTTCGGTTTTTTCTGTTGTTGGCCGAACCGGATGTTGCGCGATAAAACCACGGGGCCTTTGGTTTGTGCCAGCCTCCAGCAGCATCACCCGTTTTTTTAAATCGGAAATTGCGATTAAAAAATATATCGGCAGCACGGCCACCAAAATAAAAATAAATAATGCTAAAAAAACCCAGCCCATTCAAAACCCTTTCGATAATCTGGCCAAGGTAGCTGGATTTCTGGCCTGCCGCAAACAATACTTAACAGAAACCGCAATAGAGGCTGGAAATTTGCGCCGCATCATGGTTTCAATCCATATGGAAATCGCGATCATAGGGTGTGGTATCGGCGGGTTGGCCGCAGGGGCTTTGCTGGCGGGCGCTGGCCATGACATTACGGTTTTTGAAAAATTCGAACAGCCCGAACCGGTTGGTTCCGGTCTTGTTGTGCAACCGGTTGGACTGGCGGTTCTTGAAACCATCGGCGCCGCAGAATATGCGCTTAGCAAAGGCCAGAAAATCATCCATATGCAAGGGCAGGAGGTCAAATCCGGCCATAATGTTCTGGATGTTTCCTATGGCACCCGTTTTGGTCTGGCCATCCACCGCGCCAGCCTGTTCGAGGCCCTGTATCACGCGGCAATAGGTGCAGGCGTTAAGGTCATTACCTCAACCGAAATCACCAATACCGAGCTGAGCAGCAACAAACGGCTGGTGAACGGCATTGGTTTTGATCTGGTCATTGATGCCAGCGGCGCGGGGTCTGTTTTATCAGCCATGCCGCGAAAACCGCTGCAATTCGGCGCGCTTTGGGCAACGGTGAACTGGCCGGAAACCAGCCTGCCAATTGATTACCTTAGCCAAAAATACCGCGCGGCAAAAAACATGATTGGTGTGTTGCCAGTTGGCAGCCTGCCAAATGAAACCGGCGCCAAGGCGACCATTTTCTGGTCTCTGCCGCAAAACGAATTTGAGGCATGGCGCAAACAGCCGCTGGAGGATTGGAAAAGCGAGGCCAGTAATCTATGGCCCGAAATGGCCCCGTTTCTGGACCAAATCACCAAGCACGATAATATGACCACGGCATTTTACAGCCACGGCACCTTGAAAAAACCGTTTTCAAAACGGCTGGTTCATATCGGAGACAGCGCCCATGCCGCCAGCCCGCAGCTGGGCCAAGGGGCCAATATGGCCTTGCTGGATGCACAGGCGCTGGCCCGTGCGCTGGCGCAATTTCCGCTGCAAACCGCCTTGCAGAAATATGCCAGATCGCGCCTGCGACATGTGCGCGCCTATCAGTTGATGAGCGCGGTTTTCACCCCTATGTATCAATCAAACAGCCGGTTGCTGCCGTTTTTGCGTAACCGGTTTTTTGCGCCGCTAACCCGCATTCCGCCAGCCCCACGGGTGCTGACAAAACTGGTTTGTGGTGACATGATAAAACCGATCCGAGGCTTCAAATGACCCTAGCACGCTTTCCAATCACTGCTGAACAAATCAATGATGTGGTGACCGAATTTTACCGCCGTATCCGCCTGCACGATACCCTTGGGCCGGTGTTTTTCCAAACCGTGCCCGATGAGCCGGAAATCTGGCGCGAACACGAGGAAAAGATCGCCCGTTTCTGGCGTAATGCGATTTTGTTCGAGCGGTCATATGACGGCAACCCGCAACAGGTTCACAGCCAGCGCCCGGCAGTGATGCCCGAACATTTTGCCCTGTGGCTGGACCTGTTTGATGAAACTGTCAATGAAACCCTGCCCGAGGATCTGGCCAGCAGCTGGTCAGCCCTTGCTCATCGCATTGGCAGGGGGTTGCGTATCGGGCTTATCCAGTCAAAACAAAAAGCCGGAGACGTGCCGGTTTTGAGCTGACCCTAGGCCGCCAATTCAGCCAGACCCAGCGTATTTTCGCGCGCATCAACCAAACCGGGGTTAACCACCTCGTGCAACCGGTTGGCAAAATCCAGCCGCCAGCCTTCATCATCGGCTTTCAGCAGTTCGGCAATGGCAATGTCGGGCGTCCACGCATCGCAAGAGGTCAGATAAACCGTGTCGCCATTACTGGCATCCTTGGCAGAAATTACTTTGTGGGTTGAGGGGGTCGCCATGATGGTCTCCTTTTCAGAACGGGTTGCTGTATCTGACAGGATATTAGGAGATTGTTCTGGATTTTTGCAACATAGCAATAAAAATAAGGAAATATTACGCGCTTTGGCTTGATTGTCAGGCAGTAATTCCGATCTGGACCTCAAGCCCAAAACCTCGCCCCAGCAAAGGGCCACTTCCAGGAACCACGCGCCGCCCCCGAAACGGAAAGCTAGCTTCCCCCGAACATCCCTGTCAGCGCCGTTTTCAACACCCCGCCGACGCGCGGTTTTTTCAATGCTTCAAACGGCATCGGTCGGCAGACCTCCATCGCGGCAATGCCCACCCGCGCGGTTAGCGCACCATTGATTATCCCTTCGCCAAAGCGGCGCGAGATTTTGGAAGCCATCCCACCCCCAGCAACCGATCCGATCAGATCATCACCGATCGCAACCGCCCCCGTGGCCACCAGATGCGTCGCCACCGCCCGCAGTAATCGCCAAGACCCGAGCAGCCCCGCACGGCCGCCATAAATTCCGGCAATCCGGCGCACCATGGACACATTGCTGGTCAGTGCAATCACCATATCGGCCAGGGCCATGGGGATCATCGCGGTTGCGGCGGCCACCTGGCGACTGGCAATTTCAACCTCGGCGCGGGCGGCGGTATCCAGCACCGCCATCAATTCCTGCTCTGCCAGATCCAGCAGGGCGTCAGCGTCCAGAATTTCGGTCTCGCGTTCCTGCAATTTCTTGCGCGCCCAGCGCAATTCTTCGCGCCCTGCATAAAGCGTATCCAGCCCTTTCAGGGTTTTCAAGGCTTGGCTACGTTCGCCAGAACTGCGCGCTGCAACCGATTGTTCGCGAAATCCGTCCAGCCGCCGCATGCGGGCAAAACCGGCGATTTCACGCAAAATTACGATGGCAAATACCAGCAACACAATGGCAATCAGCGCCAGTGCCACACGCCCCAAAATCAGGTTTCGTGCCAGCATAGCCGCAACAAAATCCCATGCAGCGATTGTGATCATCAACCCGATCAAACTGGTCATTGCCACCCAGAATACCCGTGACAACCAGCTAACCGGACGGGCAGCAACAGCCGTAACCCGCTGCATTGCCGCGCCTGTTGGTTGGTCAAAATCAGGCACTGGCGCTGCCTCGGCGGGGGTTTCTACTGCGTCGAGATCTTTAACATCCAGCACCACCGGACCTTTGCGCGCGCTCATTTTCTGCCCTCCCAGATATACCGGATATCCGGCAGGCCTTCCTCGTTTCCTGCGCCGTCCGTGCGCTCTACCTCAACAAAACCCTCACGCTCATAAAATCGCCTTGCGCCGTTATTTTGCTGAAATGTCCACAGGGCAAAACCCGCTGGGCAGGCGAATTTGCACCGGTTCAACAGCATTTTCCCAACCGACCGGTTGCGAAATTGCCTGCGCACATAAAGGAAATCCAGAACCCCGTCAGACATACAGGAAAATCCGGCGATCTGGCTGTCTATGATGGCCAAGGTAAACCCGTGTTCTTTGATGTTGCGGCGCAGTATTGGTGCAGCTGCGCTGGCGGGGTGGGGCGAGGTAAACCAGCTGGTTTCGTTTATCCATTCCTGCAAAATCCCGGCGCATTCAGTTGCATCATCAGGCGTGGCACGTTTTGTTACGATCATAATTTGTCACCAATCAAAAACTGCGCGGCTTTGTCCAGCCGGATATGGGGCAAGCCATCGCCTCGTTTTCTTGTAAGAACCGGAGGCGCAAATTGCACGGTGTCAAAACCAGCATCCAGCCATTCGGCAGCACCCTGGCGTGCGGGGGTTAACAGATGTGCCGGATCATCGGGCAAATCCCCCGGATGCATGGCGATTTCTGTGCCATCGGCCCGCATGCCGCGCACACAATCCAGCGCGCTGCCATCATGGGTTACCCGCTGTTCCACCGTGGCACGCAAAGCGGCGATTGACATGGCCCGAGTGGCTGCGCCTCGAAAATCGGCACGATCTTTGGCGTCGCGCAGCAGGGCCTCGAGCATGCCGGTCAGTTGCGGGTGCTGGGTGTGATGCAGATGGTCGGCCTTGGTGGCGGCAAACAGGATTTTTTCAACCTTTTTGCCAGTTATGCCCGATAGCCAGTGGTTTTTTCCGGGGCGAAAACAGGTCAGCACATCAGCCATGGCGCTGCGCAGGTCCTCAACCGCTTGCGGGCCGGAATGGATGGCGCCAAGCGCATCGACCAGCACAATCTGACGATCAATTCTGGAAAAATGATCGCGGAAAAACGGTTTTATAACTTGCTTTTTATAAGATTCAAATCGCCGCTGGAATTCGGTATACAACATGCCTTTTCGCGGCTTTTCGGGCTTTGGCAAGGGGGCGAATGTGAGTGCCGGAGAGCCATCCAGATCACCGGGCAATAAAAACCGGCCCGGCGCAAAACCGGAAAAGCCGGCCTTGCGGGATTTTGCAAGATATCGGGTAAATGCCTTGGCAAGGCTTTGTGCGGTCGGTTCATCATGAGGGGCAGAGCTGTCGCTGGCATCAAGCCGGGCAAGCCAGCCCTCGGCCAGCGACACCCGCGCATTTGATCGCGCCTGTTGCAGGGTTTTGTCAGACCATTCAGCATAGGACTGGCTGAGAAGCGGCAGATCCAGCAGCCATTCTCCGGGATAATCCACAATATCGATATGTATGGTTTTTGCACCCCGCACAGAGGCCAGCATTCCCGCAGGACGCAAGCGCAAGGACAACCGAAGCTGGCTGATCGAGCGGGTAGAGGTTGGCCAATGGGGGCTGCTGCCGGTTAACGCCGCAAGATGGGTTTCATAATCAAACCGCGGCACGGTATCATCGGGTTGGGGTTGCAAGAATGCTGCTATAATCCGCCCCTCGGCGGCGGCTTGCAATTGCGGCATCCGGCCCCGATCCAGCAGGTTGGCAACCAGAGAGGTGATAAACACGGTTTTGCCCGAGCGCGACAATCCGGTCACCCCCAGCCGAATAACCGGCTCTGTCATTTTGCGTGCGCTGGCTTGGGTGTTGTCAAACACCTGCGCGATCTGGTCTGCAATATCACCTATGCCCAAACTATCCTCGCTTAGGGCTGTTTGACCCTTTTGTTCAGGGTTAAATATAAGTGTTGCTGGATATGGCACAAGCCCGATCTGTGGTCGCATAAATTGCACCGGCAATTTATGCCTGTAATGCGCTGCGAATCGCAGCTCGCTCCGAAGCCGAGCGCAGCGAGGCCATGGCCATGCGGCAGCCCGCTTGACACTTGCTGTTTTGCCCAAAACCCGTCACCCTGTGAAACCCCCAGCGCCGGAGCCGAAAAATGTCTGAAATTGCCAATACTGCATTTGATATGATCGCCGGAATGACGCCGGTTTTGCGCGACGCAGAATATGTTTTTATCTCAACGACCGACCCTGCCATTAGTGCCTCGATGATACCCTGTTCCATTGCCACGTTTCAAGAAAACGAAGGCATGTCGATGCTGGTGCCGCTTGAACTGGCCAAAACCGCCAAATTCAATATTGAACAGCCAATGCGCTGCATAACGCTGAATGTCTATTCTGCATTGGCAGGCGTTGGGCTTACGGCAGCAGTTGCAACCGCGCTGGCAAAAAATGCCATTCCCTGCAACATGATTGCCGCGTTTAACCATGACCATGTGTTTGTGCCCGGCCACATGTGTGACCGCGCCATGGCGGTGCTGAACGCGTTGCAAAAGCAAACCGCCAATAATCAGAAATAGCCCTTCCGAATTCATACTACTGGTGTTTTCCAAAATGATCGGCTAGGTGCAAATAAACCAACAGGAAAATAATTTGCCCCGTTACGCCCTTAAAATCGAATATTCCGGCGCGCCGTTTAATGGCTGGCAGCGACAGATTGACCAGCCCACCGTTCAGGGCAC